>JAIRWI010000030.1 GCA_031269095.1 Holosporales bacterium | reverse complement strand
AGAGCATCTATCGCTTCAGATATATTAGTTATAGGTCCCGTTGTTGGGTCTGTAAGAGCATCTATCGCTTCAGATATATTAGTTATAGGTCCCGTTGTTGGGTCTGTAAGAGCATCTATCGCTTCAGATATACTAGTTATAGGTCCCGTTGTGGGGTCTGTAAGAGCATCTATCGCTTCAGATATACTAGTTATAGGTCCCCCTTCGTCTGTGAGAGCAGCTATTGCGTTAGTTACATCAGTAACTGTTGCAAAACCAGCAGTACCCATCGCTGTAGTTATAGAACTAGTTGTTGGAAGATCTATATCTCCAGAAAGACCTTGTATTTGTTCACTTAGAGTATTTAAAAGAGTTAATATACCATTTATCGAAGTGGATAAATTAGATATATCGCCCTCATCCCCAGTAAGACCAGTTATCTGCCCAGTTAGGGTAGGTATAACGCCACCTTCCTCTGTAAGACCAGTTATCTGCCCAGTTAAGGTAGGTATAATACCGCCACCCTCTGTAAGATCAGTTATCAGGTTAGATAGGGTAGGTATAATACCACCTTCCTCTGTAAGACCAGTTATCAGGTTAGATAGAGTTGTCATATCACCTGAGTTTAAAAAATTGCTTATCGCATCTGGTAGATTAGCTACATCCAGAAGACTTTGTATATTATCACGCAGTTGAGTTATAACTCCGCCTTCTCCTGTAAGACCACTTAGCCCCTGAACCATACTGGTGGACATAGCAGTGTTGATTGCTGTAACCTGGACACTTAGAGTCTGTATAGCAGCTATAACGTTGCTTATATCAGAAACTTTTGCTAAATACGCAGTGTTAACGGTACCATAACCGTCGCTACTACACATTCCTAAAAAAATACTACTAACATATATTATTTTTGAATATTTATTCATTTTTCTACCTCCAATCAAAAAAACAATATTTGGTGTTTTACACCATTATCTATTTACATTCTATATTTATTAAGATTTTATTGCAACAATATTTTGTTTTAATCTAAGAAAAATTATCATACAATATCTTGTATTTTTTTATATTTTCACATAAATGCCTATTGCAAAAAGGTTTTTTACCGTAAGTGGATTAACAGTTGTAAGTAGACTGTGTGGGGTATTAAGAGAAGCTGTATTATCACACTTTTTAGGAACTTGTATTGAAATGGATGCTTTTTTGGTCGCATTCAGATTCCCTAGTTTTTTTAGAAAATGTTTCGCAGAAGGTGGTTTTCATTCGATATTTGTTCCATATTTCATAGATTTCTCATCAAAAAACAAAAAAAAAGGAGCTTTTTTATTTTCTTCCAAAATATTTACCCTGTTATTTTGGGTTATGCTTTTATCGTCTATCATAGTTTTTTTCTTCGCTGACACATTTGTATCGATAATGGCCCCTGGATTTGTTAATACTCCAGAAAAATTTGAATTGGCAGTTTCATTTACAAAAATTATTTTTCCAAGCGTTGCGTTTATAGCCTTATCAACTGTATATAGTAGCCTATTAGTTTCTTATAACCATTTTTTGCCGTTTTCTTTAACTCCAATTTTGATAAACCTAATTCTAATTTGCTCATTATTTATGGGAACTAATCTTACAACTGCTGGATATCGAATATCGTATGGAGTTCTGATCAGTAGCATTATTCAGTTAGTTTTTTTATATATTGTTGCGAAAAAATTAAAAATTTTGCCTCCTCAGTTTGCAAAAATAAAATTTTCTCGCAAAGTTAGGGATTTTTTAAAGAAATTAACTCCAGTTATTATTGGTGCTGGAGTTTCCCAATTCAACGTGCTTGTTGATACAATTTTTGGATCATTCTTAGAAACCGGGTCAATTTCATTTATATATTATGCCGATAGGTTTATCCAACTTCCCCTCGCCATATTTGGAATATCAGTAGCAACAGTGCTTCTTCCCGAAATATCTCGTATATTTTCAACAGGGGATAAATCCAAAATTTATAACCTAAAAGATCTTATAGTAACATTTTCAATACGTATAGGAATCCCCGCTGCAGTAGGGTTATTTGCAATTTCATACCAAGTTATTGACATATTTTATGGGCATGGAAAATTTACACAATCTGATGTATATAATACTTCGGTTGTTTTACAATTGTTTACAATAGGGCTTCCGGCTTATATTCTGAGTAAAATACTCAGTTCTATACTATTTGCGAAGAAAAATTCAAAGACTCCTCTTTTCGCAGCTGTTATATCAATAATATGTAATATAATATTAAATTATATACTTATTAAATACATTGGAGTATTTGGAATCGCTGTAAGTACTTCAATATCAGGGTTTGTTAATACTTATATAATATACAAAAAATCTAAAGACTGGTTTGTTTTAAATAAAAAAACATTATTAAATTTGATAAAAGTTGTTGTTTCGTCATGTTTTATGTATTTATCAGTGAAATTTACAGTAAATATTAGTATTATTTTTGCTATTGGAGTGGGAGTATTTATATACGGATTATCTATGATAGCTTTTCGTGACGAAGTATTTTTTCAAGCCTTAAAAAGAGTTAAATTCTATAATAAATGATATATATAAGGTTTATGTAGTGATTAATCTCTGTGAATTAGTTCATATAAATTTATTAACATTTTTTTCACAAGTGGTATTTAGAAAATTTAGCGTTTTGCTAAAGTTATTGGATAATTGTTGATAAAGTTATAATATTGTGAATAATTTATAGATATCTATTGATAATATTTTGATTTGTCATAAATTGTGAAAAAATTCATTATTATTCACATTTTGTTAACTGTTATCCTAACTGGAAACGCTTTTTCTGAGAATTTAAAACATATTCAAGTAGAAGGGATTGAAGACAAAGAAATTATAACCCTTATAGTGTCTAATATAAAAGTATCATTAAATAAATATAACGATATATCGAGTTATAATTCGATTTCTAAGGAATATAGGATAATAAACGATATTAAAATAATAAAAACTATTCTAAAATCTTTTGGTTATTTTGAAGCAAAAGTTAATTCCTCAATAAAGGGGGAGGTGTTTTTTATAAAAATAAATCCAGGAGAAAGGTATAGATTTAATGATTTGTCGTTAGAGTATGCGGATGATTCTTCATACTTTTCTGGGATTAAAGTTCGTGAAGTTTTTAATCTCATGGAAATAAAACAGAATGATTACGTTTCTATGAAGAAGATAACTGAAGCAATGGAAAAATTGCATAAATTTTATAAAAATCGTGGATTTGTATTTGTTAAAATTGGTACTCCTAAACTTGTTGTAAACCGAGAAAGAAAAACATTCAAGGCTGTGTTTGAGATTGTTTTAGGTAAAAAAGTAATTATTATGGGAACGAAAATTATCATAAAAAATAAAAAATTAGAAAATTTTATTAGAAACAGAGTCTTATGGAAAAAGGGAGATATTTATAAGGAAGATGTTTGTGAAAGAACTAAGGATCATCTAAAAGACTATAATATATTTAGCTCAGTTGATATTGAAGTAGATGATGATGGCTTTTTGGTAATTACTGCAGAAGAGGCTAAACCAAGAAGTATACAAGCTGGAGTTAATTACAGCACTATTGAAGGGGTGGGGGCATCATTTTCCTGGATACACTACAATATCGATGACAAAGGATCCAGTTTTTCAACAACTACTACCTTTTCAAAAAGAATTCAAAGCGAAAAATTGAGATATAATATGCATGATTTGTTACGTAGAGGAGATGAACTGAAAAACCAGCTTTATTATACTGTTGAGAATACTGAGTCTTATAAGCTGAAAAAGGCGGCAGGAGAATCTATGGTATGGAATAGAGTTTCTCGATTTAAGAATACGAACTTTGGAATTGGCATGTCGGCAGAAAATTCCAGAACTGACGATAAGATTGAAGATGAACCTATTGAAAAATACGAATCTTTTAACGCAATTGGTATTCCACTTGGACTTAATATTGATAACACGGATGATTATCTTTCTCCACATTCTGGCACCCGTGCAATGGTTTCAGTTACTCCATATATAAGTACAAAAAGGATCACAAATTTAAATGGTAAGTTTTCGTTTTATTTTCCTTTTCAGGTACGTGATATGTATAATTCCGATGTTATTGTCGCTTGTTATATAAAAAGTGGATGTATAATTCATTCAGGAACAGAAAAATTACCAAGAGATAAATTGTTTTTTGGGGGGGGGAGTGATTCAGTGAGAGGGTATTCATATCAGATGTTGGGAGATCTTGACGAAAAAAATAAACCTCTTGGAGGAGGGTCTATTTTAGAATTTGGTATTGAACCAAGGTTTATGGTGACAGAAAAAATTGAGGCAGTTGTTTTTATAGAAGGTGGAAATGTTTTTAATACGAAAAATCCATTTGGAAAAAAACTTATGTATTCAGGAGGAATTGGAGTGCGGTACTATACTCCTCTTGGCCCAATTCGCCTTGATGTGGCTTTTCCTTTTAATAGAAGACTTAGTGCCTCTGGAAAATTTATAGACTCTTTTTTAAATATATATTTGAGTATTGGACAGGCGTTCTAGGTATTTCTGTTTGATGTTTTTCCAATATTTCAAATGATTTAAGTTCTTTCAAATTCTTTTTCTAGGGTATTTCTGTTGATAACCAAAAATGATGGTCTATGATGATTGCACTGGTGTACGTCTTTAGTCTTTTCCATATCTTCCAAGAATTGGGTCATTTCGTTCTGAGACAATTTTCTTCCTGCTCTGATGCTATTATGGCAGGAAATATCAGCTATTCTCGTTCTTATATATTCTTCCTTTTCGCAATTATTTTTGCCATCTAATACATCATTTATTAAGTTAAAGGCTTCCTCTTTGTTCATTATCCCAGGAATTGCATTTACTATAACCATAGAGTTAGTGGAAGAAAGACATACGTCCAGAGCGTTTGTTCCAAGGGTTTCACAATCTTTTGATAGAATTATATCTATGCGAAATCCGTATTTTTCAATAGTGTCTTTTATTTCGTTATCTATGAGGTGAGGTATATTTATAACTTCCGGTTTTATGAAATATTGAATATTATTATCTGCATTATCTAATTTTTTGTTCATAGTCATTTTTTCATGGACAGCGTGTTGGTCAATAATAAAAACTTCTTTAGATATTTCGTTGTAAGAGATTATATAGGTATCAAAGATTTGTCCGATCACTTTTCCAAAAAAATTAATATTTTCTTCAAAAAACTGTGGTTTTTTTGTATTTATCACGTTTTCTACAGTTTTTTCATCATAAACATTTGAAGTTTCAAAACTGCGATTAGGTGATTTTATGTCTATTACGTTAGTATTATTTTGAACAATTCCCAGTTCTTTCTCTGGGAAAGAAGCTGAAAAATCTATATTTGTCTCTTTTTCTTCTTTCGATTTTTCAAAAAAACTAAAATCTAGAGCGATTCTGTTGAATTTTTGTATATTCTTTGATACGACATCGATAATAAACCTTTGTACGGTACTTTCATCTCTAAAACGAACGTCAGATTTGGTCGGTGATATATTTATGTCAATAAAAAATGGATCTATTTCTATATATAAAATTGCGAGGGGATATCTCATGTTATCTATTATATTTCTGTATCCGATTTTAACTGCCGTATTTACCATTTTATTGCTTACGATTCTGTTGTTTACAAAAAGCCTAACTGAGTTTGATGAACTATATTTGCTATGGCTAGGGTGAAAAAGATATCCCCAGGCTTTTATATTTTTAGAACTTTCTTCAAAATAAATTCCTTTTTCAAAGATATTTTTAGTGTAAATTTGTGAAATTCTGTTTTCTAGAGAATTTTTGCAGTAAGAGACTATTAGCTTTTGGTCGTTTCTGACTAAAAAGTTAATATCAGGAGTGGTTAATGCGAAGTTTTCAATAACCCTTATACATTTAGAAAACTCTGTGCTAATAGATTTCATAAATTTAAGGCGTGCCGGAATTTTGCTGAACAGATTTGTGATTGAAACTCTTGTGCCGATATTTATATTGGATGGGTAAATTTCTGAAATATCTCCAAAATTAACTGAAATACCGTTTGATTCTGATTCAAGGATGAAATTGCTGACAGAAGCTATAGATGGGATGGCTTCTCCACGAAATCCATAAGTATATATTTCAAAGAGGTTATTTTGATTTAATTTTGAAGTTGAGTGACGTTTTAGCGACATTAGAAGATCTTCTCTGTCCATTCCGATTCCATCATCAGAAACAACAATTTTTGACATTCCTCCATCTTTTAGATAGATTTCAATATTTTTAGCAGAAGCATCAATTGAATTTTCTACGAGCTCTTTTAATGCTGAGTGAGGCCCGGTTATTATTTCCCCGGCTGCTATTTGATTTATAATGTCATCGCTGAGTAGCTTTATTTTTGACAAGTCTGACTACTGTTCTTTTTTAACATAATGTTTGGAATTATAAGTTCTCTAATTTTCAACATCAAGTGATGTAAAAATTAAAAATAATTGAATTTTCTAACTAATAGAACTTTAGTTCGATCTTATCGATCTAGCTATTTTCTACATTCATCTCTGTTATAGTTGTTCTATTTAAAATTGATATCGATAAATATACCTAAAACATCAATAATTCTTGGGATAGATTTTGAAAAATTATCTCTTCGCTAACTGGAGTGAGTATAGTTACCCAGTGGAGTTGGGGATACTATCTAATACAAACTCTTTGTCATTGTGAGAAAGAATTTTTTTCTTATAAATTTGGGTAGTTTCATGGCCTTTACCTATAACTACCATAATATCCCCATTTTCTAACAAAGATATAGCATGTTTTATAGCCTCTTTTCTATCAGCTATTTCCTCTACATTCTTACAGTTTTTTATTATTTCTTTACGAATATATCCTGGATCTTCGCTTCTTGGATTGTCATCTGTAATTATATTTATATTAGCTATTTCCCCAGCAATTTCTCCAAAAACTGAGCGTTTACTTTTATCCCTATCCCCTCCACAACCAAAAACAGTAATAAGCCTCCCTCTACAAATATATTTAACAGTTAAGAGCAAATTACGGAATCCTTCTATTGTATGTGCATAATCGACATATATATCTGCACCATTATATGATGTGACGTGTTCCATTCTTCCTTCGAGTGGGGTTAATTTATCCAAAACGTTGACCACATCAGATATTTTTAAACCAAGTGACAGGGCTATTGAGCAAGCACATAATACATTAAGTATTTGGAATTTGCCAAACATTTTGATAAATATATTTTTATATATTTCGCCTTTTATGTTTAAATCAAACAAATCCATATTATTTAAATTTTGAATATTTATTGGATAAATATCATTAAATGAACTATATCCAAAAGTCGTGATGTTTTTATGAGATAAACTGAAAAGAGTGTTGAAAACATATGGGTCATCTTTCGAAAAAACTGAATAATCTGCTCCAATTTCAGTAAAGATTTTTTGTTTAGCAAGAAAATATTCTTCCTTAGTTTCATGGTAATCAAGATGGTCGGAACCTAGATTAGTGAAAGCTGCAACTTTGAGACTAACACTGTGTAGCCTTTTTTGAGCAAGCGCATGGCTTGAAGCTTCGAATGCAAAGTACTCTATGTTATGCTCTCTACTCAAGGATGAAATTATTTTATGAAGAGTTACACAGTCTGGGGTTGTTAAATTAGTAGAAGTGTTATTTTTAATGCCATTTATATACATTCCATTTGTGCCAAGGCAAGCTGAGTTTATGTTATTATGTTTCCAAATTTCTCCTAAAAAATGTACAACAGAACTCTTTCCATTAGTTCCCGTTACTGCAACACAATTATTTATCCGTTGTTCATTGTTACCGTTATAACAAAATGCAGCTAGTTTTGATGCAATTAATCTGGCGTCTGTAGTGTGTAAATCTCCTATACTGTTATTTTCTGATACAATAATGGAAGCACCATTTCGGATTGCCTCCTCCACATTGCGATCAAAATTAGAACATGGAATAGCGACAAAAATATCCCCCTTCTGAACGTTTCTGGAGTCTATTTCAACTTTTTTGGTCATTCTGTTTTATGATTAATGCAAAAGCTACAAACCAATAATACACATAAAAAACCAAATTTTTTAGGCTTGTTCTCCGACATTTCTCTCATTATAATGCTTTCTGCATAAAGAGACATACTTTTCATTACCCCCTATATCGATTTGTTCTCCGGATTTCTGGAAATTTCTACCTGCATCAAATCTCGCATTCATTATAGCTTTTTTTCCACAATGACATATAGTTTTAACCTCTATCAATTCATCAGCCCAGAGAAGAAGATACAAGCTCCCTTCAAATGCTTCCCCTAAAAAATCCGTACGAAGTCCATACGTA
The DNA here is from genome assembly GCA_031269095.1 of Holosporales bacterium. GTDB lineage: Bacteria > Pseudomonadota > Alphaproteobacteria > RUG11792 > RUG11792 > JAIRWI01. The sequence goes on along the minus strand of JAIRWI010000030.1, from coordinate 83,828 downwards.
AGAACAGCAATATCCATATCGTCCACAATTTTGCACAATTGACTAACTTGGGATTTAGTTAAAAATTGCGCTTCATCAACAAGTACACAGGCGGTTTTTTCGCCTTTTCTATTCAAAACATCACTATATATATTAAAATCCTTATCATATAGAAAAGCTTCATCAGACAGCCCAATTCGTGAAGATATTTTTGGATTTCCAAAGCGATTATCAAATTTATATGTGTAGAGTATGGTTCCCATTCCTCTCTCCCTATAGTTAAAACTACTCTGTAAGAGTTTTGTTGTTTTTCCAGCGTTCATTGCGGAGTAATAAAAGTAGAGTTTTGCCATGGTTAATATATATTTTAAAATCCATTATCACAAATTTTCTTTTAAAAAATGCTTTAAGTAAAGCTAATTTTAGTGTTAATAGACGACATGGCTTCACTGCAGGCTATATCCCCATAGAACTGCATTTTATATCTTTTTCAGATTAGATCCTATTACTAGCTTCTTTATTAAATTGCAAACAGAGATATGTTATAGTATATTGTTTTGTTATATAACAATTATTGTTAATTATTAAAAATATTTATTGATTATTTATTATAATTGTTTTATAAAGGGTTATAATAATTAAGGAATTAAGTAAGAGATTATCTGTAATTGGTCTTTCGATTAAAAATCTGGTAAAATTCCATCGTAGTTTGGTTTTTTTATAAACAAGAGATGTTATGTTTGAGATTTTATCGAAGAAATTGTTAGGAATTTTTGATGGGATCAGGAACCGTGGGATTTTAACTACAGAGATTATTGATAAAACAATTAGGGAGATTAGGGTTTCTTTGCTTGAAGCTGATGTCGCTCTATCTGTTGTTAAATCGTTTACCTCTAATTTAAAAGAAAAACTGAACGGAGAAGAAATTATAAAAAGTACATCGCCTGAACAAACCATTAATAAATATGTATATGATGAAATGGTTAATTTACTCGGTGTAAATAATATTACTGTAAAAAATGGGGCAATACTTATGTGTGGATTGCAGGGGTCTGGTAAAACAACAACCTCTGCTAAACTTGCTAATATTCTCCAAAAGAAGCATAACAAGGGTGTATTGCTTGTATCTCTTGATACCACTCGTCCCGCGGCAATAGATCAACTCAGAAAACTGGCAAAAAATAACTCTCTAGAATTTTTCGAAAATTCTGAAAATTCTCCGATTTCTATAGCGAAACAAGCTGTAAAAGTTTCTAAAAATTTTGATATCACTGTATTTGACACTGCTGGACGAATGTATGTTGATGATAATTTAATGAATGAGTTAGCAGAGCTCAAAAATATAATTACCCCAAGAGAAATCTTTTTAGTTATTGATAGTATGATGGGGCAAGATGCTTTAAAAACCGCTATTTCCTTTAATGAAGCTATTAACGGTTTAAGTGGACTTATAATGACGAGGATTGATGGTGATAACAGAGGAGGAGCCTGCCTTTCTGCCAAATCTGTTACAAATTGTCAAATAAGATATCTGGGGATGGGAGAAAAGATAGATGATATTGAAGATTTTTATCCAGAAAGAATTGCATCAAGAATTATGGATAACGGAGATATCATATCGTTAGTTGAAAAAGTTATGGAGGAAAACGTATCAACAGAGATAGTTAAAAGTAAAGAATTCAATATGAATGATATGGAAAAACATTTGAAACAGCTCGAAAAACTGGGGGGAATTGGGGGATTTTTGAAGTTTATCCCAGGGATGGGGAGAATGAAAGATATGCTCAAAGAAAGTGCTATAGATAACGATTTTATTAAAAATCAGGTCGCAATTATTAGATCTATGACGAAAAGAGAACGTACAACTCCAAGGATACTCAATGCATCTAGGAGAAGGAGGATAGCAGCTGGGTGTGGAAAACCTGTTTCGGAAGTTAATAAGCTCATAAAACAATTCGAGGGGCTAAAAAATATGATGAGTAAAATGGAAAAAGGAAATGGAAATCCGCGTTCAATTATGAATATTTTGGGGAAATAGAGAAATTTGTTTTATATATGCTCTCTCTAGTTAGATAAGAGATAATTTTTCAAAACCTATTCCAAAAATTACTGATGTTTTAGGTGCATTTGTCGAAGTTAATGTTAACTATAATAGTTGCTTAACCTGATAACCAAATTGGTACAAACATAAAAACCCCAATGATTCTAGAGAAAATTACTTCAAAAATTACTTGGTTGTCGAGTTACCCAACTATACTCACTCCACTCAACAGATATAGTTATATTAGTTGACTTAGGCATCAACAAAAATGCTAACCCCTTTACATTTCATTGAAATATATTTTGAAAAATTAACCTATTGCCAACTAGAACGAGTATAACAGTATTTCAACCTATACCTTTCGGAGTTGCAAAATTGGCATTTTTGTTTATCTGGGGAGCATACTCGCTCTAGTTAGCAAGGGGTGTTAATTTTTTAAGCTGTATCTCCTGAAATTACGTGGATTTTGGGTATTTTTCTTAATGCTAGTGTCAAGTAAATCATTATAATGTCAACTGAAACAGCTATAATACTAATTTCAGTTATACTCGATCAGTTTTACGATCAAATTAACACAGACCCAAAAATCACTCATATTAACGCGTAACCATAACAAATCCCCAACACTACGATATAGTCCTTATTCGTTCTATAATCTCATAGCACTCAATCCTATCCCCTTCACTGAACTCATCATATCCTTCTACTAGAATTCCGCATTCGTGATTTTGTTTGGATTCCTTAATTTCGTCTTTTTCATGTTTCATTGAGCGTATTTTGCCTTCGAATAAACAGTCCTTACCACGAATAATTTTTATTTTTGAGTTAGTCCTTTTAATAATCCCATCTCTAACAAAACATCCAGCTATTGTTCCAAATCTACTTATCGTAAATATTTTGCGAACTTCAGCTTCTCCTATGTAATTTTCCTCTATGATTGGAGGCAAAATCTCAGCCATCCTCCTTTTGATCTCCTCTATAACATGATAGATGATATTACTATTATAAATTGGCACATTGTTGGTTTTCGCACTATTCTTTGCTGAGGAAGTTACACTAACATTAAAACCTATTATCAGAGAATCGGTGTGCTGGGCAAAATCAACATCGCTTTCGTTTATCATGCCGACACCAGCTTCCGTTACCTTAAGCTCTATTTCTTCATGCTGTATTGCTCCAATTGAAGCAACAAGGGCTTCAAGCGACCCATAAACATCAGCTTTAGCAAGTATTCTTAGTTCAAGTTTAGAAGCTGCTTGTCCTGCCATAAGCTGTTCCATCGTTTGAGCAGAATTTATTGTCGCTTTTTCCTTCAATAATCTCGCTCTATACTCAGCAATCTCCCTAGCTTTTTGCTCTGAATCCATAACAGATATAATATCTCCCGGCTCCGGATTATTATTGAAACCAACGATATTAACTGGGGTCGAAGGGCCAGCATATTCAATTCTTTGATTATTTTCATTATAAAGAGAACGTATTTTTCCATACGAAGCACCAGCAACAAAAATATCTCCAGGGCGAAGTGTTCCATGCTGGATAATAGACATCGCCATAAGCCCTACCCCTTTTACTACCCGTGAATCGAGAACTGTGCCAATTGCCTTTCTGTTTGGATTCGCTTTCAAATCCATCATTTCAGCTTGAAGAAGAATTGTTTCTATCAACCCTTCGAGATTCATGTTTTTGAGAGCGGAAACCTGCACAGACAATACGTTTCCTCCAAATTCCTCAATGACAACATCTTGAGCCATAAGCTCGTTTTTTAATTTATCTACGTTAGTATTTGGTTTATCGATTTTATTAATCGCGACTATAATAGGAACATTTCCAGATTTTGCATAAGATATTGCCTCAATTGTCTGTTCTTTAACTCCATCATCAGCTGCTACAACCAGAACAATTATATCAGTTATTACCGCCCCTCGTAATCTTATCCTAGAAAAAGCAGCATGTCCTGGAGTATCAATAAATGTTATTTTATTACCAGATTTTGATTCGACTTGGTATGCAGAGACGTGTTGTGTAATTCCCCCCGCTTCTTTTGCTGCTACATTTGTTTTTCGAAGCGTGTCGAGAATCGTTGTTTTTCCATGGTCAACGTGCCCCATAATAGCTACAATTGGAGCTCTAACTTCAAGATCTTCAGGCCTGTCTTCAATATTTTCGATCTGGGTTTCCACATCAGATTCAGATACTCTTTTTGGAATATGGCCAAATTCTGTGCAGATAACCTCTGCAGTATCACCATCAATCACCTGGTTAAGTGTCGCCATAGTGCCAATTTTCATAAGATATTTAACGACATCAGCTCCTCGAATAGCCATCCTATTTGCCAATTCAGAAACGGCTATAACATCTGGTATGTTAACCTCCCTAACAACCCTAGCGGCTTCAGTGTACTCAGATTTTTGCCTATTATTCTTCTTTTTTCCAAATCTAGTTCTCTCGTCAGGATCTCCCCCGTCTAAGGCTCTCTCTATAACAATTCTAGATACCCTTTTCCCCATACTTATGTTTTTTGCAAGAGAAGATTTTGTTTTTTTCTTTTCGTCTAAATCAATATTTCCTGTAGTTTTTCGGGGTCTCTCGTTTAAAGTTTCTTTTGATAATGATCGCGGTGCATCCGAAATATTATAACCAGATTCTATATCTGTTTTATGGTAAGATACGGTCGATGTCGTTGCCGTAACAACCGTTTCTGTTTTTTTAAGTTTTTCTGTGGGGCGCTGCTTTTTCACATATTCATTTGCCTTAAAAACAACCTGCTCCCGACCTGGAACATATTTTTCTTGTTCAAGTTTTTTGCTAATTTGTCTTTTTTTTAGTGGTATTGGTAGTTCGGTTATTGTTGAAATAGTTTCTTCTATTTTTTTTGTTTCAGCTATTTCAGTTCCAGTTTCAGCATAATTCTCTTCCAGAAGTATATCATCTATAGTAGTATCCTCTTCATTATGGGTAACAACAATTTCTTCAGTTTTTTTTGCATCCTGCAATGCCTTCATTCTTGTCTGGAACTCAGAATCAGTCAAATTTCCAGCATGATGATAAGCTTGTTCATCAGTGTGTGATATTGCTATTTCAGATTCTTCTAAAAAATGTTCTCTCTTTGCTGTTATATCAATCCTAAGACCGGCAGACTTTTTACGCTTAACTTCGACTTCAACTGTTTTCGAGGTTAAAGAAACCCTTCTAGGAACAACAACCTTTTTTAATGAAAGAGTGCTTCTCTTTGGCGGTTGCTGAGAACTATCATCCGTACTGCCCTCTGTTTTGTTACATTTATCTGTGTTGTTGTTTTCAATTGTCATATTTTACCAATTTTTTCTTATGTCCATAATTAGAGCTTCTGCCTCTTCCCTGTTAAGCATTTCTCCTGTTATATCAAGAAGCTCATCTGTGGAAAGGTCTCCTAGATCATTCAAACTTTTTATATTTGCACCAACTAACACTTCAAGGAGTTCAGCGCTAATAACTCCATAATTAATAAGGCCACTTTCTACCCCTTTTTCCTTGCACATACTTTCGATAGATTTCTTTTTTTTCTCAATAGCCAAAGATGCTCTTTTTTGGATTTCTTTAGCTGTATCTTCGTCAAAACCTTCAATCCCTGCTAATTCTGAAAGATCGCATTCTGCTATTTCATCTATGTTCAAATACCCTTCTGCCATTAGAAGATGAGCAACCATGTCATCAATATCCAAATTCTCCATAAAATGCTTCAATAATCTAGCGCTTTCGAATGCTCTCTTTTTTACGTCATCTTCTCCCGTCATAACACTGATAGTCCAACCAGTAAGTCTTGAAGCAAGTCTGACATTCTGCCCGCGTCGACCTATAGCCAAGCTCAATTGATCGTTAGGAACTACTGTATCCACAGTTCTTCTATCTTCATCCATAACTATTCTGATAACCTCCGCTGGAGAGAGGGCATTTACTATGAAAGCGGCCTGATTTTCAGACCACTCTATAATATCAATTTTTTCCCCTTTAAGCTCATCAGTTACTGCCTGTACACGAGAACCTTTTACACCAACACACGCCCCTATAGGGTCCAGCTTTGAATCGGAAGTTGTAACCGCTATTTTTGCTTTGCTTCCAGGATCCCTTGCAACATGGACGATTCGAACAATACCATCGTAAATTTCTGGAACTTCTTGTTCAAAAAGCTTCCTCAAAAAGTCATTATGTGAACGAGATAGATGAAGCATAGGTCCCGAGCTTTCTTTGTTAATACTAACTAAAAGAACCTTTATCCTATCTCCAACCTTGAAAGTTTCATTTTTTATTGTGTCATTTCTTTTTAGAATTCCTTCAGTTTTTCCAACATCCAGAACTATATCTTGGAATTCAGTTCTCTTAACGATACCTGTTATTATTTCTCCAACCCTGCCAGAAAAGGCTTCAAATTGCCTTTCTCTTTCGATGTTCCTGATTTTTTCAGTTATAATTTGCCTTGCTGATTGAGCAGCAATTCTTCCAAACTCAATAATTGGCAATGTTTCACATAAAAAATCTCCTACTTCAGCATCTTTATTTTTTTCTTTGGCTTCTGTTAGGCTAACCTCCCTTTGGGGATCAGTAACGCTATCGACAATAGTCATTCGTCTTTTGATCGAAATTTCTCCAGTTTTTCTATCAATACCTGCTATAATGTCCTTTTCTAGGCCGTATTTTAATTGTGAAGTCTTGAGGATAGCAAGTTCCATAGCTTCCAGTATCTCTTCCCTATCAACCCCTTTATCTTTTGCGACAATATCAGCGACCTGAATAATCTCATTGTTTCTAGCAGCGAATGCTGTGGTTTTATTCTCCATTTTTATTTTACGACTCACTTTCTTATCTCCCTTAGAACTCTTTTTCTCCATCTATATGCGCATATTTTATTTCGCTATAAATAAAATCTATTATCTCATTACCTGGTTCTTCTAGACTTAATTTTATGCCATGATCATCAGCAAAATCCAGCGATCCTTTAAACACTTTCCTGTTACTTTTAAGGCCAGGTGTTTTTACAACAATATTTTTTCCAATAAATCTGATAAAATCAGCTGGCTTCATAAGGGGTCTATCTATCCCCGGAGAAGATATTTCTAGATTGTATCTTCCTTTGATAGGGTCCATAACATCAATCGCTGGAGAAATTATTTTGCTTACGGATTCACAAATATTTACAGTTACAGGTTCGTTATCAATCCTCTCTATCATAATTTGTATAGTTTTGCACTTAGCATCGCCTAAAATTGCAACTTTAACAATATTACACCCAAGACCACGCACAAGATCTTCGACATGATTTTTAATTTTTTCCGTTATAGCTGCCATAGTATTTTTTTCTTATTGCAAGTGGAGCCGGTCAACATGTATCGTATGATCCTAGATATTCCATCTAAAATCAAGAAATATAATATATTATGGCAAGTGAAAATATCAGTTTTGAGGCGGCAGTTAGCGAACTTGAAATTATAATAAAAAAACTAGAAGAAGGAAAACTCCCTCTAGAGGATGCAGTAAAATCTTTCGAGCGCGGCACTGAACTCAAGAAAATCTGTGAAGAAAAACTCAAGGATGCCGAACTCAAAATTGAAATGTTAACCGAAAAATCAGTTTAAGTTTGTCACGAAATTGAAAAAATGGAATTTTATTTCCCGTATTTTTTATCCCAATTTTTCATAGAATTTACCCCTTTCGGTCGGTCAAATTGCTTTTTATCGAGCCTTTTGTCAAACCTTTTTCCTTGGAACTGTTTGTTTTTGGATTTTTTCCACCTCCAGTCGTCATCCCAATATTTAGTTAAATGTGATTTAACGTAACTATCCTCTTTGTTCCCATAATCTTCGTACATAGATTCCATAGAAATTCCAGAACAAGTCATTACTAGAGATAAAGTTAAACCGTATCCTAATACTTTAAACATATCAATCCTCCTAATAAATATATTAATATATTATCATATTTTATTATAAAGTTAAAGTTATTATTTATAAAACTTAAATTATTCATAATACTTTTATTATTCCTTTTTCTAAAGTTTTCTGCCAAAACTTAATTTCACCTTACATTCTATTATATCAATCTCATGTCGAAGTTTCGGGCGCCCTATATGAGCTGGATAAGCAGCGAATGAATCATGATCAATCTTAATTTTTTCTCCTAAACCCACTGAGGTTCTTAGATCAATGAAATATTTTGATGTAAGGTATGTTCTAAATCCAATTCCTGGCTCGAAGCGGAACATATATTTTTTCATTTTTATTTCTTTGCTCACATTTTCCTGGTTCAACCATGGTCTTGCATCACCTTCCCCCTCAACTGATATACCTCCATCTGCATAGTGAGGGTAGGTAATTCTAATTCCAGAAAACGTATTTTGCTCTCCCGCTGTATTTGTTTCTAGAACAGCAGCAGGGTATATAGGCTCCATCTTTTCCACTTTCTTTTTTTCTGCGAGTAATTCCTCTTGAGTTATAAGCTGACCTCCATCCGTAATCCTTGTTTTGTATTTATGCAGATATGTATTTCCCCCAAATCCTTCGAGATAGCCGTTAATATATGTTATTGGTAACATATTGCTATACGCATCTAGCATATTGGTATTTGGAGAAATTTTTACTTCATATGCATCACACGTCATGCCTAATGAAAGGTAATAAACTGTACTAGCATGGGACAACCCCAAAATTGGTGTAATAGAAAAATTAAATCCCTTTTTGATTTCCACTTCGTATGCGGTCTTTATGTCCGGAAGGGAGCTAGGTGTTACAGCCGTTAATCTCCCCATTCCAGAGACATAAACTGGTTGGACTGTTCCAGCTAGAGGAACATAAACTTTACGAACTTCACCAGACGCTTTATTCTGAGCTGTTGAAGTTGAGCTAACATACTGCATGTTTCCATCGGCGAATAGATCTTTTACAACGGGTTCACTTTCATCTTGTTTAGAAATTTTCGAAACAGCAGCCGAATATCCTGCTGAAACTTCTGCACCATAATAGACCTTCCCTGTATACGCTCCCCAACCCAACAATATATTTCCACCAAATGAAAACTTATTTTGTCTTACGTTTTCATTTATAGCAGCTAATTCAGCACTTTTTTTGAATACATCTGATCCATTTGATTTGACTCTTTCTGAATATAGATTTGTGAATGTAGCTATTTGTCCAGAATTTGTCGTGTATTGGACAGTTTCATCAGTTTGCTCAATTATATCTCCTAAAACTTGAGTTAAAGGGACGTGAGCTCCTGCTTCAACTTTAGCACCGACAGCAGTTTCTGCATCATCCGTAAATACCAAATTCCCCCATATTAATGCATCCAAATATTGAATACCATCTTTGTATGTGAGTCCATTTCCCTCATTTGCACTGAAATAAAATTGTTCTTTATGCTCATGACCATATTCATTTTGGCCAATATTTACATGAGTATGTGTAATCGATATTTCTTTCCCACTACCTGTAACCAGATTCAAACTTTTAATTGGATCTTTGCTTGTTATACCAATAAGTTCATCTACTCTAGTTTTTAAGAGGTTTTGAACTTCATATTGCTTCCCAGCTATAAGCATCATCTTTTTTTGGCCAGTACCTGCTACTCCTCCAATTACAGTAGCAGGGTCTTCTCGCGTTTCATAACAAGCCTTAATTTCTGGAATATCCTTTGGGTTTATTCTGTAACTATATTTTGGATATCCGTCATCTCCGTATATTATATTTCCATAAGAATCTCTTTGAATAATAGAGAACACAGATGACACCATGGAGTAGTAATCGATTTTTTGTTCGCTCCAAGAAAATACTCTTCTATCAGATTTGATTTTGTCATCAAACATCAAGACTTCAAATTCCAGTCCTCCACCAACGTAAAAATGAGAATTCTTTGGCGTACTAATTTCTTTATACTCAGAGACCTGAGGAGTTTCAATTCCAACTGTTTCTTTCGAAATATCTATAGCCCTTATTTCTTCTGAAACATCTTTTAATGTATCTGAAAGTTCGCCTATACGTTTTATTAGCTCATTTGTTTTCGATATTTTTACTGGAACATGCTTAAAATCCTCACTAGTAGGTAACCCTTTTCGAGGTAGAGATGGTGATTCTTTCTTTACCGTTTGCTGAACAGGAACTGCAACAGGAGTTTTAGCTACAGGTGAGGGCGTAGTAATACGTTCCTTAAAATCCTCACTAGTAGGTAACCCTTTTTGAGATAGAGATGGTGATTCTTTTTTTACCGTTTCCTGAACAGGAACTGCAACAGGAGCTTTGGCTACAGGTGAGGGGGTAGTAATATGTTCCTTAAAATCCTCACTAGTAGGTAACCCTTTTTGAGATAGAGATGGTGATTCTTTTTTTACCGTTTGCTGAACAGGAACTGTAACAGGAGCTTTTTTGTTTGTAACTTTATCTCCTGTTTTTAATTTTGAATTAAAGATTTCAACATTTCCGGCTGGAAACGACATAAGTGGCTGTACGTATGCTACAAAAATTAAGCACCCAGATATCAATGGAAGTTTTTTCATTTCCTAACCTCTTTCCCACATCCTGACCATATGAAATATATTTTTACATAAACCAAAAAAATAATAATTTTATTTCTTCAATCTTTAGTAAAAGTTTAACTTTATTTTATAAAAAATTTCCTCATCGTCTCTTCTTTGTTCTTTTTTTATTGACTTGTAAGTGAGAATCTTTAAAATTCATTAATGTCTTTTTCTGAAAATCGTGATCATTACAGTGGTGCCATGAAATCTTTTTTTATTAAAGTTTATGGCTGCCAGATGAATGTATACGACTCCATAAGGATTAGAGATCATTTAACAAAAAATGACTATGTCGAAAGCGCCAGTATGGAAAACTCTGATATAATCATTTTTTATACGTGCAATATCCGAGAAAAAGCTGTTAGTAAATTACTTTCAGATATTGGGAGAATAAAAAATAGAGAAAAAAAAATTATAGCTGTAGGAGGATGTGTTGCCCAAGCTGAACAAAATGAATTTTTTAATAAATGCGAAGATATTAGTATAGTTTTTGGTCCGCAAACTTATCATAACCTCCATACGTATATAGAAGAAGTTTTTGTCGATAAATCTAAAAAAATACTCGATATAAAATTTACACAAGCAGAAAAATTCGTGTACCTCCCCTCAAAAAAAATTGTTTCATTTTCAGAGTTTGTAAGTATACAAGAGGGATGTGATAATTTTTGCACGTACTGCGTTGTCCCATATACAAGAGGGCGTGAATATTCGAGACCTGCTACTGATATTGTAAACGAGGTTAGAGAATTGGTTGAAAATGGTGCTAAGGAAATTACCTTGCTTGGACAGAATGTTAATTCATATAAATCTGAGTATAGTTTTGAAAAATTACTTCGCAGTGTTGCGAACATAAATGGAGTAAGGAGGCTGCGTTACACTACCTCCCATCCGAAAGATTTTACAGAGGAACTGATGAACGTTCACCAAGAATTAAAAGAAATTATGCCTCCATTCGCACATATACCTGTTCAATCTGGAAGTGATAGGATATTAAAATTAATGAACAGGGGACATACCGCTGAGGATTACATTAAAAAAACAGAAAGATTTCGTGAAATTTGCAATGAAATATCGTTTTCATCAGATTTTATAGTCGGTTTTCCAGGTGAATCTGAAAAAGATTTTTATGACACCATTAACCTTGTTAAGAAGGTCAATTTTTCTTTGTTTTATGCTTTTAAATATAGTCGTAGAAAAAATACTCCTGCATATAATATGAAAAATCAAATACCAATGATTGAAAAAAACAAACGATTTGAAATTCTGCACCAAAATTTAATGGAACAACAACTAAAATTTAATAAAAGCTGTATCGACACTAGCCAAACTATTTTAATCGAAAAACTCGGTAAAAAGGAAAAACAGTATATCGGTCGGTCTCCATATATGCAATCCGTCGTTATCGAAAGTGACCATAACGTAATTGGGGAATTTCTCAGAGTTGACATAAAAAATGCGTTTCAAAATAGTTTGTTTGGAGATTTAAGACAGTAATTGTTGGTATATAAAAAATAAACTGATTTATAAATAAAAATACTTTAAATACTCACTTTTAAATACCTTCTAAAGGGTACTTCTGTCGTTGATTTTTGCAAAAGACTGTGATAGTATTACGAAAATATTTTGGAAGTGATTTGACGCATGTCGGATAATAATTCTAACAAGACAAAGAAGAGCTCCATTTTTGAAATTGGAACCTGGGTTGTGTACCCATCTCATGGTGTAGGTCGTCTCGAAAACGTAGAAAAATTTGAAATTGATGGGGGAAGTGTTGAGTTTTTTGTCATTTCATTTAACAAAAATAAATTGATACTGAAACTTCCAGTTGAAAAAGCGATTAGTTCAGGATTACGAAAATTGCTATCTAAACAGGATATGCAAACAGCTCTTGATATACTTTCACAAAAAAGCAGAAAAAAGAAAATGATGTGGAGCAAAAGAGCACAGGAATATGAGGCAAAGATTAATTCCGGTGACCCCGTTGCAATCGCTGAAGTTCTTCGAGATTTATATAAAGATGGGGGCGAAGCCGTCCAATCTTTCAGTGAAAGACAAATTTTCCAAAATGCTATAGATAGATTGGCTAGAGAAATAGCTGTTCTTGAAGAAATACAAGAAGAAGAAGCCGTACAAAAACTTAAAACGTTGTTAAAAGCTGCATAGATGTATGGAGGACACTAATCACCTATTATCCACCGTTCTCCATAACATCGAGGCTGAACAAGCCTTGCTCGGTGCAGTTATCCTAGATAATGATCTTTTGGAAAGAATTCCGGATTATTTTGTCTCTGAGAGTTTTTCGAGCCCTTTAAATGCAAAAATATTCAATACTATTAAAAAAATCAGAGATTTAGGATCTGTAGCAGATCCGATTACAATAACGGCGTATCTGACCCAGGATGACATGTTTGTAAAATCAGATGGACAGAAATATATTATCGATCTTGCAGATGCGGTTATAGGATTGAGTGGAATTGCTGATTACGCAGGCATAATACATGATCTTCATTTAAGACGACAGATTATGAATATAGGAGACGAAATCGCTTCTCGCGCAAAAAACATGGTGGAAGAAGAAACAACAAACGGCCTCATAGAAGATGCGGAAAAAAAACTTTACAATATTGCTAACGGAATTGGAGATAATAATAGGCTATTCGCCTTCAGTGATGCGTTGGCTTCTTCTATAGAAGCAGCTGCAAGTGCGTATAAGCGTGATACCCATATAGTGGGGGTTACCACGGGGTTTAAAGCTTTGGACAAGTGGCTTGGTGGTATGCATAAATCTGATTTAATAGTTGTCGCAGGTCGACCATCTATGGGAAAAACCGCCTTTGCAACTAATATTGCATTCAATGCGGCAAAACAGAAGTTAAAAAATTTTCAAGATGGAACAGCTGTAGTGTTTTTCTCTCTTGAAATGTCAGCAGAGCAATTAGCAACTAGAATCTTATCGAGTGAATCTGGTATATCATCTGATAGCATTAGACGTGGAGAGATTCCAAAAGATTCTTTCGATAAATTTTTAACAATAAGCAGAGAACTTGAATCAATTGAACTTTTTATAGATGATACCCCAAATATAACGGTTGGGCAAATAAGAAGTAGGGTACGAAGACTGAAACGTAAGTATAATATCGGATTAATCGTCATTGATTACCTGCAACTCGTCGAATCGGGAGGAAGAAGAAACTCGGATAATAGAGTAAACGAAATTTCAGAGATAACAAGAGCTCTTAAAGGACTGGCTAAAGAAATGAACGTTCCCGTAGTTGCACTTTCCCAACTTTCTAGGGCAGTTGAACAAAGGGAAGACAAGAAACCACAGCTTTCTGATCTTAGAGAATCCGGATCAATTGAACAAGATTCCGATGTTGTAATGTTTGTTTTTCGTGAAGAATATTACAAAGCACGTAAAGAGCCACAGGAAGGAACAATTGAGCATGATAAATGGCAACTTGAAATGGAAAAGATATATAACAGAGCTGAAATTATTATTGCTAAACAGAGACATGGCCCAGTTGGATCAATAAAGCTTTTCTTCGATGGTAGGCTGACAAAATTTGGGAATTTAATGGACTAATCTTTAATATGCCCGCCTTTATATTTTTAATCATTAACTGAACTGAGAACATGCAAATTTGATTACCTAAAAAAAACTACTAAGAAGCTGGCGTAAGTATATTTGATTAATTCGATAACCAAACTGATATACTCGATCTAGTTAGAAAAGAAATAATTTTTCAACACACATCCCCAGAATTACTGATGTTTTAGGTATATGTATCAATATTAACTTGAGCAACTATAGTACATTTTGTGTTTTTTAGTATTGGTTTTCCTAAAGCTAAAACTTTGTTAACAGAGCGTAGGCATAAGTTATTTAAGTTTTTTAGCAATTTGTACAGCATTTAACGCTGCTCCTTTTCTAAGGTTATCAGATACACACCAAAACGAAATGGAGTTATCTATCCTTGGATGTTTTCTAATTCTACTTACATAGACATCATTTTTAGAAACAGCGTCGATAGGGGTGGTATATATATAATTTTCTGTGTTATCCATAATTTTAATCCCTGGGAAGTTTTTCAAAGAATCTATAGCTATATTTAGGTTTACATTTTTTTCAAATTTTGCAAAGACAGAAACGGAATGGGATACTAAAACCGGCACCCTAACACATGTAGCAGTTATATCAACGTTATCCAAACCCAAAATTTTCTTTGTTTCGTCCATCATTTTTAGTTCTTCTTTTGTATATAGAGAATCTGTAAACGAATCTATTTGCGGTATAAGATTGAATGCTATTTGTTTTTTAAATGTATTGATTTCTATACGTTCGCTATTATTATTAATAATATTCATAGTTTGTTGGAGTAGTTCCTCGATTCCTTTTTGCCCAGCTCCAGAAACTGATTGATATGAAGAAACGACGACCTCCGACAATCCTCCAAACGTATCATGGAGAGGTTTTAGCACCATAACCATCTGAATTGTTGAACAGTTTGGATTTGCTATGATGTTTTTATGATTTTTACATGAAGCAAGATTAATTTCTGGAACAATTAACGGAACATCATCGTGCATTCTAAAATATGATGTATTGTCTATAACAATGCACCCCAGCTTAGCAGCTATCGGGGCATATTTCCTTGAAACCTCGGATCCAGCTGAAAAAAGACCTATATTATATTTCGAGAAATCGATTTTATCTATTGCTCGTACCACTAGAAAATCGTCACCATACTGAATTTTTATACCGTCAGATTTTGCAGAGGCAGCACACTCTATATGGCTGATAGGAACATTATTTTCTAATAGGATAGATAGAATTTCTCGTCCAACTCTCCCTGTTGCGCCAACAACGATAATTCTTTTGTTTTTCATATATCCTTCTAGTTCAAAAATATTTAGAATTACAGCGTAAAAAGAGACCAAATACCTTATTAATTTCTCTTCTACTATATGCTAAAATTGAGATAAGCACAATGCTCCAGGTTTTTACTAAGTATATTTGTTTTGTAGTATAATCACTAAGCAGGAAAATAATTTTTGAAGCTACATCTTCCTTGGGATTGCTTGGATTTTCGCATTTTTGTTGATTTGAGTGTTAAACCAATTGAGCATAAATTAAAAATTAATAATTTTATTTTTACAGTTTTTTATGTATGGTTCTATGATTTTTGGCCACTCTATTATACATATATTGCTATGCATTGCCTCAATTAAACCAAGTTCTTCAAGCTCTGTTTTATTTTTTACCCTATAAAGATCAGCATGCCATATTCCTCCCTTTATTGTTTCGTAGATTTGTACCATATTGAATGTCGGGCTTGTGACGACATCAGTCTTGTTAATAAGTAATCTATTAATAAAAAACTGTGTAAAAGTTGTCTTCCCAGAACCTAAATCCCCATATAAAAGAAATGTAAATGGAGGTGTTTTAACCATATTAGCATATTCAATTGCCATAACCTCTAAATCACTAAGGCTATACTTATATATCATATTTTTTTTTAAATGACTCTATGGTTATGGCAATGCTGAATATCCAAAAAAGACCAGCAAGAGCAACAAAATTATAAACTGTTAAAGAAATACCGAAAATTGCAAAATTTACAACATCGCATCTAATTCCATTTATTTGACCATCAATAGCTGTCGAAAGAGTCGGTAATAGGTCTGTTGTACAATGAGCGGGTCCGCTCCACCAATGATTCTCAACTCCCACATGATAAAAACCAAAACACAAAGCTCCAAACAACATAACTATCAGTCCTTTCTTTAGAGTGGTATTGGTAAAAAACAAAGAAGCTATAGCTAAAAAAGCTATCGTTAGATGCGAATACCGTGTTATTAAACACAAATCACAGGGTTTTTTCCCTAAAAAATTATCTATAAAAAATGATCCCCCAACCAAAAACAAACACGTTATGATAATAATCATTTTTGAATTTTTTATACTAAAAATATTAATTTTCAATGTACATGTCTCCAATTTTTATAAATCTTTGTCGCCTTTGAGCTCTGCGTTCTTCATTACTGCCTACTTTTAGAGATTTGTCTAAAAATTGGGAAATTGTTTCTCCAACATTTTTTACAGTCTCATCCTTATTTCTATGTGCCCCTCCGGTTGGTTCTGCTATAACACAATCTATGATTCCTAAATTAATAAGATCTTGAGCAGTGAGTTTTTGAGAATTTGCTGCTATTTCCGCTTTACTATCATCCTTCCAGAGGATCGACGCACAACCTTCGGGAGAAATAACTGAGTATATAGAATGCTCTAACATAAGAACATAATCCGATGATGCAAGAGCTATGGCTCCTCCAGATCCTCCTTCTCCTATAATAACACTTATAAACGGAACCTTAATTTGGAAACTTTTTTCCATACATTTCGCGATAGCTTCTGCCTGTCCTCTTTCTTCTGATTCTATTCCTGGGTATGCCCCTGATGTATCAACAAAAGTCAGAATAGGGAGGGAAAATTTATCAGCGAGTTCGAAAAGTCTATAAGCTTTCCTATATCCCTCTGGTTTTGCCATACCAAAATTATGTTTTAAGCGGGATTCTGTATCATTTCCTTTTTCCTGACCGATAACAACGCACGGTATTTGATTATACCTAGCTATCCCGCCGACAATTGCCATATCGTCTCCAAACACCCTATCTCCAGATAGTTCGATAAAATCGGTAAAGAGTATATTTAAATAATCAAGAAATTTAGGACGATCAGGATGTCTTGCAACAGCAACTTTTTGCCAAGGAGTTAAATTATGGTATATATTTTTTAGTAATTTGTCGATTTTTTGCTGAGTTTTTAAAATTTCAGCAGAGACATTATTAATATTCCCATCAATCGATATGGTACGAAGTTCTCTAAGTTTTTCTTCAAGAATCGAAACCTGATTTTCAAAATCTAAAAAAATCCCAGACATTTATTTGTTATCACACCCTAAAATAACACAAAGTTGGAGGCCGAGGCCGGAATTGAACCGACATACACGGATTTGCAATCCGCTGCATAGCCTTTCTGCCACTCGGCCACAATATATACGTATATAACATAACTACTATAACTTTCTCGGATCAAGGGTACACTAAGATTTACGTTTTTTCAAGCGTAACAATGGCAAATGCAATTACATAGTGCCTTTCGTCAGATACAGTTACGTCTATTTTATACGCAGCTCCATTAGTTTTTTTTAGCAAATTTTTGTGAGCCATGTTATGAAGTTTGATGATCGGTTTGCCATTTTTATCGTGGAATACTTCTATATCATGCCAAAAAACTCCTGAAACATTTGAAATAGCTTTAATAACTGCTTCTTTTGTGGAGAAAATCTTGGCAAAACTCTCGTTAGGTTTCGTTCTATCTAAAGCAAATTCTCTCTCTCCTCTGGTATATATTTTATTTTGGAATCTATCCCCATGTCTTTGCATAATCCCATCTATTCTACGAGAATCAAGCAAATCAATTCCTAGTCCTATAATCATTTTTCAAAAATTTCTATAAATTTTTCAATTCTTTTACGAGACTCTTCGATACCAATAATATCAATAATCTCAAAAACACTTGGAGAAATTGTATTTCCCGTTAAAGCTGCACGTAAACTTTGAGCCATTTCCACAAATTTAACATTGTTGTTCTCAGCAATTTTTTTTGCCTTCTCATAAAAATCCGACGAAGAATCTTCCATATTTTTACAAAACTCTCTCAGAAGCTTTAGATGGATCCCTTCTGTAAATTTATAACACTTTTCGTCGTATTCTGAGGGTATTTCAACATAAATCATAGATGATTTTGCCAAATCCACTATAGTTTTTGCTCTTTCTTTTAAACTTTTTAAACCCTTTAGTATACGAGTTTTGGCAGCCCCATCTGGCTGAACTCCCATAAACTGAGACATATATTCAATAACATCCTCCCCATTCTTTTCTTTAATATAGTGTTCATTTAAATGGGTTAGTTTATTTATATCAAACCTTGATGGAGATTTACCGACGTTTTTAATATCAAACCATGCTATTGCCTGTTCTTTGGAAATAATTTCGTCATCACCATGTGCCCATCCTAATCTAAGCAGATAATTCGATAACGCCTCTGGAAGATATCCAAGATCCTTGTATTCAACTATACTAACTGCTCCATGCCTTTTTGAAAGCTTCGCTCCATCGACCCCATATATAAGAGGAATATGTCCAAAATTTGGGATATTCCACCCACAGGCTTTGTATATCTGGATTTGCCTAAATGTATTAGTTAGATGGTCATCCCCTCTTATGACATGCGTGATCCCCATGTCGTGGTCGTCAACAACTACTGAGAGTGCATACGTTGGGGTTCCATCTGATCGCAACAAAACAAGGTCATCGAGTTGAGAGTTATTCACCCGTACGGTTCCTTGCACTAGATCATTTACAATTGTATTTCCATCTATTTCGGATTTGAGGCGAATAACATAAGGGATCCCCGTTTTTTTTTCTAATAAATCGCGGCATGTCCTGTCATACTTATAGGATTTCCCACTATTTATAGCAATTTCTTTTTTCTCCACGAGTTCTTTTTGGGAACAATAACAAAAGTATGCCATTCCGTTTTCTACAAGTTCATATGCAACCTGTTTATGACGTTCAAGGCGGTCTGATTGAATAACTACCTCTCCATCATGGTCTATACCGATCCATTTAAGAGCATCAAAAATCAGCTGCTTATTCTCATCGGTTGAACGTAATTTATCAGTATCCTCAATACGAAGAAGAAACTTGCCATTAGTATGTCTAGCATAAAGCCAATTAAACAACGCTGTTCTTACTGAACCGATATGTAAAACCCCTGTCGGGCTTGGGGCGAACCTAACTACTACTACTTTCACTTTGTTCAACTCTGTTATTAGAGTAGATTTTCATCAATATATTACAGGATTTTCCCAATATATGTAGATTTTTAATAACTAATAGGCCTTTTAAGATTTTTTGGGTATATATAAGCTTATTGATATAGTTGTTCTAGTTGATTTGGCGATCAATAAAAATGCTAACCCTATGCAATTCCTTGAAATATATTTTAAAAAAATTAACTCTTTTCCAACTAAAATAAGTATAACAGATAATAAAATTGATACTAAAAATTTGTAAAGATATTACTATAAATTAGTATCTAGATTTTAAACAGAAGAGGCAATGCATATAGATAAAAATGAATTTAATTAATACATTTATAAAAAGAGAATGAGAGTTTCCAGAAAACCATGCTTATTCAGAGGAAAGAGAATTTGGTTTTCTTTTTTCTACCCAAAAAGGTTCTAAAGATTCTCCTGACTTGTGAATGCGCGTTTTCTTTTTCAGATCTTCCCAAAACTTTGTCTCTTCGCTTGTACAAGCTCCCTGCAATGGAAACGAATCTGTTTTATCCCGATAATAGTTAGACACTAGAGAGAAGATAGGACTATATTCTGTTTTCGAATGGACAAGAAACCTAGAGCCAGGAGTCATAAGAAAAATTACTTTCAGGAGATTATTTTCGCTCTCCGAAGCAAAGGTTAAGGAGTTTTTACAACACTGAAAATTTTCGATAAAAGCTACTCCTCTCCCTTGTTTAATATCTTCTTTTTTGTTAACTAAAACAAAGATTTTCTCTAACTGTTCGGTAAAATCCGAAAAATCCTCCTTCGAAGAACCAAAACTATCTAAATGTTTAAGTGATTCTGTAGACGGTATAACCTGTGTTAGGGCAGAGGAATATACGGCATTATTAAGAGTAATAATACTAATCAGAACGTGAATTGCTGGTCTTACTAACATACAAATAACAAAATGACTTACAAACGATATAGTGCATATTTTGTTATAAAAATTAGCAAAATACAAATACTATTACTCAAAATATTGTAGTTGTTCCAGTTAACTTTGACATCGACAAAGGCACCTAAAATATCAGTAATTTTTGGAATAGGTTTTGAAAAATTATTTCTTCATTAACTGGAGGGAGTATATAACATAATTTTTTAAAACTACCAATGTCTCTTACACCAGTGCTAGCGATATGCCAAGTTTTTTTAAGCTATATAAATACTAGAATTAAGTGGGTTTTTTTATCTAAGATATAAAAATTGGCTGGGTATAATTCCATCTATCCATCTAAAAAACTTCGAAGCTTTCTAGATCTACTAGGATGTTTCAATTTACGAAGAGCTTTCGCCTCTATTTGCCGAATACGCTCTCTTGTAACAGCAAATTGCTGTCCGACCTCTTCTAGAGTATGATCTGTTTGAAGGCCTATTCCAAATCTCATACGAAGAACTTTTTCTTCACGAAGAGTGAGGGTCGCGAGTACTCTTGTTGTTGTATCTTTTAAATTGGATTGAATAGCTGCATCGAATGGCATAACAGCAGATTTATCCTCAATAAAATCACCAAGATGGCTTTCATCTTCGTCTCCAATCGGAGTTTCAAGACTTATTGGATCCTTCGCTATTTTCATAACTTTTCTAATTTTTTCGACAGGAATAGCCAGTTTTTCGGATAATTCTTCGTTAGTTGGTTCGCGTCCCATATCACTCATCATCTGCTTAGACATGCGGACAATTTTATTTATAGTCTCAATCATATGGACAGGGATCCGAATAGTTCGTGCTTGATCAGCAATTGCACGAGTTATAGCCTGCCTAATCCACCACGTGGCATATGTTGAGAATTTATACCCTCTTCTATATTCAAACTTATCTACTGCTTTCATTAGACCAATATTTCCTTCTTGAATAAGATCCAAGAACAGCAATCCACGACTCGTATACCTTTTTGCAATCGATATAACAAGACGAAGATTTGCTTCAGTCATTTCTTTTTTGGCATTCGCCTGGTCACGTTCCGCTTTTTGCATCGTTTGAAATATATGTCTGAATACTGAAAATGGTATTTTAGCGTACCCTTCAATTTGATTCGCCATTTGTACAAGATTTTCAAAATGAGAAATATTATCAACAAAAAACTTTTTAAAATCAGCTCCCTTTTTAGAAGCAACCCCATCCAACCAGTTTTGGTCGAAATTTTTACCATAGAGTATATCTATAATTTCCTTCCTCTTAAGGCCATAATCTTCTGCTAGAGATATCAGTTTTCTCTCTATTATGGGAATACCTTCAAGCGAAGCCACATGCATTTGCTTAAGTAGCGCAATCTTTTTTTCGTTGAGATTTATTTCAGAAAAAATCTCGCATATTTCTTTTTTTAATTCACAATATCTGGTATTCGCCGAGAGTTTGTCTATATTGAAATTAAATTTTCTTTGTTTTGCAAACATCTTCTCGCTTAATTCTATAAATTTATCTAATAGATCAATAACCTTTTGTTTTGTTTCTTCATCATCAACAACAACAGTTACGGAGCCAGTTTCCTCTGAAACCTCGTCATCCAAAATATCATAACTATCGTCAATATTTCCAAATGAAATAGTCTCATCCATAACTGAATTTTCAGTCGCTATAATATCCTTAGTGTAAAGAATATTGTCTCGTAACTTATCACGAAACCCCGTTAAAAGCTCGCGGGTAAATGGGCTTTCAGAAAGAGCAGTGTATAGAGACTCTTTCGCAGCTTCCATTTTTTTTGCAATGATAACTTCTCCTTCACGAGTTAAAAGGGTAACGTTTCCCATTTCTTTTAAATACAACTTAACTGGATCATCGCTTTTTACCTCATCAGCTACTTCCTCAATAACTGCTTCTGATATAACCGTTTCATCTCCATTTTCCAAATCCTTGCTGGTGGAGGGATTACTAACTAATTCAGATTCCTCATAATCGACTTTATTTATCGCGTCACTTTGAACCTGCCCCAGTATCATTGCTTCTTCTTCTTCGACACTTATTAGATTGATATCGCTGTCCAGTAAATATGACATAATAGCGGTGAGCTTATCTGAATCGTATTCAGAACTTGGTAGAGCATCATTCAACTCATCGTACGTGATATACCCCTTAATTCCATGGAGTTTTATTAATCCAGTGATATTCGGATCATTGGCTATTATGTTTTCATTATAACTTTGTTCTTCAAGTGTTGTATTGGTACTATTTTTTGTGTCTTTTGTCATGTGTTTTTCCTATATTTCAATATGTTGAGTTTAAGAGCTTTGAGTCGCTCCCATGCACTTTCGTTAAACTCATCTTTTAATTCATGTTTCGCCTCTTCTATGTCTTTTACAAATTCATTATGGAAAAAGTGATTACTAAAAATTTCATCCCAAAATTCAATAGCTTCTTTATCTGAAACGCTATCATCAATCAAACAGTATTTTCCTGCTATGTTTTCTAGTTTTTTCAAATCCCCTAAAGATAACGAATTATCCCCAATTAGAATAGAACGTGACATTGCTTCGAATGAAGAATTTGAAAAACTTATGAGAGCCATTTTTTCAAACACATATGGGACAATAGATGGATGTCTTGCTAAAGTGTACAGCAAAATCGCTTCTCTTAATATTTTTTTGTTTGTTTTATCAATATTAACCGCATCAAACTTTACATTTCCTTTTGATCTAAACAACATATAAATGCGGTTTTTTATATCCAAAATATACATTTTTTTCAGTTCTTCGTTATTTACACTGTTCAGTTTTGAAATACATTCTAGTTTCCATTTAGAAACATGTTCTGGATTTTTACTCCCTATGCGATAATAAAGATCCAAAAAGCGTTCCCATACAAAATCTATAAGATAAACTGATTTTTCTAAAAGTTTCACCATGGATTCACGTGAATTTTCCTTTAAATACGAATCCGGGTCATTGTTTTTGGGTAGGTTGCAAAATTTAAGGGTTTTCCCAGGAGATATATATTCGAGTGTCAAAAACGCAGCTCTAACCATGGCATTACAACCAGCTGTATCTCCATCAAAACATAGTATGGGTTCATCGCAATATTTCCAAAGTCTAAACAATTGATCACTAGTGAAAGAAGTTCCCATAGAACCAACAGTCGTATTAAATCCGAATTTATGCATTGTAATGACATCCATATACCCCTCGACAACTATGTATGATGGTTCATTTTTGGAAATATTTTTCGATGCTATATGATAGCCATATAATATTTCTTTTTTTTGAAAATCTTCGCTTTCGCTGGAATTTATATATTTAGGTTGTATCCCCTCTTGCAGAGATCTGCCTCCAAAACCTATAACCGATGTTCCATTGTTATTAAATATTGGGAAGATTATCCTTCCCTTAAACTTGGAAATTTCTTTTGTAATTTTGGAACTGTTCTCGGGACAGTATCCTATGGAGAATTTTTCTATTAAATCACTGTGTATTCCACGAATATCACAATATTCTTTAACCACATTACTTCGAGATAGTTCATCCTTAAAAAAAACATTATATTCCCTCATTTGTTTAAAATGTTTTTCATTGTTTTGTTTAAGCTCATACTTAGGGAGTTTAACTCCTGTCATGTCGGCTAAAACTTCGAGGACTTGTTTAAATGAATGTCCTTTTGATTGCATAATGTATGAGAAAATATCTCCATGGGCTCCGCAACCAAAACAATAATATTTTCCTTTTTCGTCGTTTACAAAAAATGATCCTGTTTTTTCATTATGAAAAGGACAGTTCCCTACAAACTCTCGGCCTTTTCTTTTCAAAGACACATCTTTTCCAATTATTTCTGCTATAGAAACTCTGGAACGTATAGCGTCTAGAATTCTGTTTAAATCATTATTTTGCATAAAGAGTATTATATCTCTATTTAGCAAAAACAACCAGATAGTAAAACTCTCTATTTAATAAAACTAAGCTTTGTGTAAGAAATCAGGATTTTCATATTGTTGATATGAATAATTCTGTGACTTTTGTGTTAAACATCTAACCTTTTGTATAGTGAATTATATTAAGTGTAGCAGTTACGGGGTCTTATAAGGGGAATCTTCGAGTTCTTTATGTGATTGAACAATGGTTTTTCGTTTCCTTACTCGAAATTTAGGTTAATAAAATAGAGAAATATCTTGACTGATTCATCTAAATTAGAGGATTATGTAACGAGTGGCTGTTGATATACGATGTTCTTTTGAAGTTTTCTAGTTTTTTTGATTTACTTCTCCTAAAACTTGCGACTAATTCTGAGAAATATCAGATTTCTAAATGTCACATTTTATAGGTGCCTTTTTATTTTAGGAGAAAAAACAATGGCAACAGGTAAAGTTAAGTGGTTTAACACGACAAAAGGTTATGGATTTATTCAGCCAGATAGTGGTGGTGGAGATGTCTTCATTCACATGAGCGCACTTGAAAGAGCTGGTATTAGAGTGCTCAATGACGACCAACAGGTGGAGTACGAACTTGCAACAAATAATGGAAAAACCTCAGCTGTAAACATTAAGATAGTGAAATAGTCTTTCCAAGACAGATAAAACAAATTCTGAAATAATAGGTGATTTTACAGTAGATAGTTGTATTGTATAAACTTGTTTTAAATTTCAGAATTTGTTGTACTTGCTTCAGATTTTAGTTCATCAGTGTTAGTTTTAAATTCATGTGTAAAACCAACAGAATATTGAAGGTGTTTATATGTACACCACCTTTTTTATAGAATAGTTTCTAAGCTTCTTATTGACCAAAATTATCTTAAATTAAGGTCAATTTTCTAAAAAGTATCATATGTTTTTTGTTATTGTGATATTATACCTGTATTATTGCATAATATTGGTGTGTTTCGTATTATGTTCTTTCGAAAGATAGGACTGATTCTAGTATTTCTGGTAAGTTTTATGGGATCAGATTTGTGTGCCAAGAAAGTCGAATGTAGATTTGATTTACGTTTTGTACTTGAGCAAACTTTGAAAAACAATAAAACAATTAAAGCAGCAGAGAAGGATGTGTCGTCTTCTCTTATAGGAATAGATGTTCAAAAATCAGCGTTTAGACCCTCAATTAGAATCGGAGTGGATCATACTCTCGCGGAAAATAAACATTGGAGTATTGATTCCAGCGAAAAAAATCGAAGGCAAGAAGAACCTGAGAATTTCAGGAGAGATCATGATACAAAAGGACACTTTATCGTTAGCCATAATCTTTTTAGAGGGGGGGCAGATAAAGCCGCGGTTAAAGAAGCTGAGTCTATTGCAAAAGCTAAAAAAAGCGAATTTGAATCCATTAAACAAAATGTTTTATGTGAATCCGCTTTTATTTTTCTGGATGTTATTGCGAAAAAAAAAGAAATGTTACACTTAGAGTCTTTATTGAAAGCGAGAAAGAGCTCACTTGAGGTTGCTACAGAAATGTATAATACCGGTGTTGAAAAATATGTCGCAGTTATGCAAGCCAGAGCTGCATGTGCTGAAACAGAAAGCCATTTAGCAAAAACTGAGGCGGAGTACAAAACTTTATGTGCAAAATTCCAAGAAACAACTGGAGTGGAAATCCAAGACAATATGGTAATTCCGACTAATTTGTTTGACGATAGGATGAAAAGAATCCAAGTTCAAGATATCGCTCTTAGACATAATCCAAAGATTATAGCAAGTTTTGATAGATTAAATGCGGCTAAGGATAGTGTTAAAAAACCAAATCAGGGGATTTATCCATCACTTGATGTGTTTTATAGGTTCGATAGATCATTTGATTTAGGTACAATTACTCCCACGACCACTACAAATGCTAAAAATCATTCTGTCGGTGTTAGTTTCACCATTCCAATATACGATGGGGGAAAAGGGGCTGCTGGGAAAAGACAGATTATAGAGCAAGCTGCTAAAACCGCTATTGAACACGATAAAACTATTGATGAGACAAAATCTGAAATTATTAGAATACTAGCAGCCATAAAAGCCTTCAAAGAAAGTACCGATGATGCTGAAGTTGCTGTAGAGATGAGAAGACTGGTTTTACATGACACAGAAGAAGAATATAAAGCCGGTGTAAAAATTATGAATGACGTCTTGGAAGCGCAGCAAAAATTATTTGAAGCACAGACTATTGAAGTCCAAACACAAAACAACTATTTAAAAAACCAGTGTAATGCTTTAGCCCTTCTTGGAGAAATGACTATAGAACATATACAAAAGCGGAAATTTTATCATAGGAGAGAAAAATGAATAACTTTGAAGATAAAAATGAAATGAGTATGGAAGATATTTTAGCTTCTATTAGAAAATATGTTGCAGATGATATTAGCGACAGTAATGAGCAGCAATCTAGTACTCTAGTAAATTCTACAGAAGAAAAAACACCAGGAGAAGCTATAATAAAACTAAACGAATCTCAGATTATAAATGATAAAGTCTCTTCAGAAACTTACCCTAGTTTTAGTGGGGGGAAAACTACTAACAATGTTTTGGATATGGGGAGTAATGATGATAATGCTGTTTATAACGAAGCAAAAGTTCATGAGTCTGAAGCCAATATAGCAAATTCTGAACAAGAAAAGAGTATTTCGAAAAAGGGGAATCCATTTAACAAATTATCAAGCACACTTAAAGAATATGGAAAACCGAAAAATAATAATGATCAAATTGAGCAAAAAGTGGCGTCTTTAACTCTCGATAAATTTTTTTCAGATATAGCAACTCATGCAATAGAGACCTGGGTTAAAAACAATTTAGAATCTGTAGCACAAGAAATCATTGAAAGGGAGATAAGAAAAATCAAAAATAACAATTAATACGGAAATTTTGACGATAAAATAGAGTTAAAATTTGGGTTCGAAAGCGCTCTTCCTAAAAGTGTTTTTGGGGGGATACTTTCTCTAGCTAGCGAAGAAATAATTTTTCAAAACCTATTCCAAGAATTACTAATGTTTTAGGTATATTTGTTGATATCAATGTTGACTGAAACAAGTATAACAAAAATGTTAAATCCCATACATTTCCTTGAAATATATTTTAAAGAATTAACATATTACCAACTAGAACGAGCATAAATAAAGAACTGGTATTTCAGTGCTACCTAGGCGTGTAGTAAGTTATATTTATTGCAGAAGTTTTACATTGTATACTCATTCTAGTTAAAGTTAGTTTCGTGTAAAAAAATGAAAAACCATTGTTCAATCGCGCAAAGAGCGAGGAGACTTACCATATAAGCATACTGTCGTTACACTTAGATGATCCTCCTATAAGAGGTTAGATATTTAGCACAAAAGTAACAGGATTATTCGCATCAACATTATAGGAAATCCTTCTCTTATATGAAACTAAGGTTAAGTAGAGTGGGTGATATATAGTTGTCCCACTTAACATTGATATCGACCAATGTACCTAAAACTTTAGTAATTCTTGGGATAGGTTTGGAAAAATTATTTCTTCGCTAGCTAGAGAGAATTATTAATACCTAGTGAATCGCGATTATACGCACTTTTTCTTCTCTTATTAACAGTTTTTTTTGTCATTTCTTCATGGTATACGGAGTTACTATATATACCCAAACATATTGAGAAGTTGGTTTTTTTATCACGAAGAAGTTATCGTTAATTTTCGGAAGCATTTTGTATTTTTATAAGTTTCCTGGTATCATAAAAAGAATCCAATTTCTCATTTGTGCTAAGGAAATCGAACATACAAGTTTGCTCGACCTGTTGCATCATCTCACGCTCCTGTCCTCTAAATTATATCTTACGAGACTTTAAACGCTAATTACTAGGTGATTTTATTAGATTTCCTATTAACTTAGATTTTCTATCTCTTTCTTAACAATACCTGGTCTTTCTTTTTTACTTTTTCCTGCCAATTTTGGAGCTAACTGAGATTTTATACTTTGCAAAAACGCTACTCCACCTATTTTGATCTCGTAGAATTTTCCATTTTCTGAGAAATATATAACAATATTAATAGGATTGTCGGCTTTTTCTAAAACACAATTAATTACATAATGGAATTGTTTGCCACTAGCAGTAACCTTCTGTATTTCAACTATTTTTAAGTTTTCGAATTCTCTGAATTGCTGACTAATAGTTCCTGTCATAAATGTTCTAGTGCAGTACAAAATTATTGATTTCACAACTTCATCGTTGAAAACTCCACATATTTTTTTCGAAACAGTTTGGGGATCGATAGCCGATTTAATTATGTTCGTGTATTCTGCTTGTCCTTTTTGTTCATTTTGATTAGCTTGTTGAGCTGCAGCCTTAAATTCAGAGAATAAATCTCTGATTATTTTTTCAAATTTGGCAAATTCAGGCGATCCTTTCTCTAATTTTGAAGTTACGGATTCTGTTTTTTTTACTTTTTTTGTATTTGCCCAAAGATCAGCATTCCCACCGATAAAATAAACGGAAACTGCTCCAAATCCGAGCAAACTGGCTAACAAAAGGTTTTTAGAAATTTTCATAAATCCCGACAAAAATCAGTTTATTCTGTAGATAGTTTATCACTTTATCTGACTAAAATGTAAAGTATACTGCATTACTTGGAGCATCTGGAAAACCCTCTTCTATTTTTCGTGGAGATACCCCTCTGTTTGAAGCTGGGACTTCCTTTGCTGTTGTGTTATCTACCGTTGCTGCAGGCTGTGTTTCTGAAGCGACCTGTTGTTGAGGTGTGTTATCTACCGTTGCTGCAGGCTGTGTTTCTGAAGCGACCTGTTGTTGAGGTGTGTTATCTACTGTTGTTGCAGGCTGTGTTTCTGAAACGACCTGTGGTTGTGGTGTGTTATCTACTGTTGTTGCAGGCTGTGTTTCTGAAACGACCTGTTGTTGAGGTGTATTATCTATCGTTGCAGTTGTTGCTACCGACGAATCTGCCTGAGCCGATGGAACGTTAACTTGCTGCGTTTCAGGAGTTGGTTGTTGAGAAACTGGTTGTTGTTCTTGGATCGAGGGCTCTGCCGCCATATTGCCATTTGCCTCTCCCTCAGGTTGAGTTGTTGAAGTGGTATTTTCCGGCCAATTTGCATCCACTTTATCAAGCGGTTTTCCAGAATCATCAACAACCGTAATTGGGGTCCCGTTCGTATCGGTTAAAGTAACGATATTTCCATTTTGATCCACAGATTGGGTTGGTTGAAATTGAACCGGTTGGCCATTTGTATCAACTACATTCACTGGATTCCCAGCTATATCCACAATTATTGATTCTGTTACAGCATCAGGAGTTAGAGGAGAAGCTGTTTGTAATGATTGTTCAGGAATAGCAGAAGGTTGTGTTACCTCTTCTGTAGGTTTTTGTTGTATTTCAGAATCTGAAGCAATCACTGGCTGAGATTGAATCTCTTCAACTGTTTTAGGGGAGTCCTCAGATGTTGTCGGTGTTGTAGGAACGGTCTCTTGTGTTGCAGAATTTGGACTACCAGATTGAGCCCCAGCATTATCTTGTTTTATTTTTTTAACTTTATTTCTTAAGGCATTAATATCTTTTGTAATGTAATACCATCCCTCTGGTAAATCTTTTAGGGATGTAAAAGTCTCTCCAGCCTTTGAAACTGCAGCAGTCTGTGTCCCCCCAGTATTACTCGAATTAGATTGCGTCGCGGCTGTTGTAGCAGCTGGTTGTGGAGCAGTTACTTCCCCCTGAGTTTGCTGTGTTGTAGCGGCAGTATCTGTTACAACTGGCTGTGGAGCAGTTACTTCCTGAGTTTGCTGTGTTGTAGTAGCAGTATCTGTTACAACTGGCTGTGGAGCAGTTACTTCCTCTTGAGTTTGTTGTACTGTAGTAGCAGTATCTGTTACAACTGGCTGTGGAGCAGTTACTTCCTCTTGAGTTTGTTGTTGTACTGTAGTAGCAGTATCTGTAGCAACTGGCTGTGGAGAACTAACTTCCCCCTGAGTTTGTTGTACTGTACTAGGTGTATCTGTTGCAGGTGGTTGTGGAGCAGTTACTTCCCCCTGAGTTTGTTGTACTGTACTAGGTGTATCTGCTGCGGCTGGTTGTGGAACAGTTACTTCCCCCTGAGTTTGTTGTACTGTAGTAGCAGTATCTGCTGCAGCTGGCTGTGGAGTAGTTACTTCCTCTTGAGTTTGTTGTACTGTAGTAGCAGTATCTGCTGCAGCTGGTTGTGGATCGACAGTGCCTTGCCCTTCTGATACAACCACAGCATTTTCGTTTGATTGAGTAGTTGTTGTTTCTTCTGTTTGAGGTATAGACTGTGCGCCTTCAGTATTAGATGACGTATCAGACGCTCCTTGGTCAGACGATGATTCTGCTTCGGCAATAGGAAGTTTTGTAACTTCTTCCTGAACAAGGACATCCTCTTTCGGCAGAGTTGTGGTATCACTCACAGCTACGGCTGCAGATGCAGGTAAAAGCAGAAGAACATTACTGAAAATTATTGATAAACTATATAAGCATGACTTTACAAGCATCTTAACCTTTTTGTTTATTTTATATATACTACCTTGTTCAAGACTAAACAAAAAATCTTAATTTTCTATTAATACGCGGTGATTTTTATCAAAAAAAGTGATAAATTATGAATGTTTATAACTTTTTAGTAAAAAATTTGTGAATGATATTTTAAATTACTATAAAGATGAACTACTACTTTTAAGACAAAAAGGCAGAGAATTTGCTAAAAAATATCCAGAAATCGCCAGTGCAATTGATATAAAAGATGGAGAATCAACCGACCCTCATACAGAAAGAATCATAGAATCTGTCGCTTTTATGGCTGCAAGGTTGCACCAAAAAATTGAAATTAATTCTGAGCATATTGCTTTTTATATTCTCAACGCGATAGCGCCTAATCTAGCAGCCCCATTCCCTCCATGTTCTGTTGTATCATTTTACTCAAATGTAGGGGAACCTCCAAACAACCTTATTAATATCCCTAGTAGAACAAGTATTTCCCACTCAACAAAAACTGGTGGTGTATCTTTATTTAGGACGATATATCCCCTCGATATATACCCACTATTGATTACAAATGTCTCTATTGAAAGAAATTCTTTGTATTCAATAGAGCAAACCAACGGATGGTATATAAAAATCGACTTAGAAACGAACTCAGTTCCTATCGAGGGAATGAATTGCGAAAAGATATTGTTCCACATTAACTCTAATATAATAGAAGATGCTCTCATCGTTTACGAAGCAATATTTGCTAATTGCGACACCTCGGGTGTATATCTAAAAATAGGAGATAGCATAATAGAAACAGGAGAGATACTACCATGTGGTTTTTGTGATAATGAAATGGCCTGCCCCATTAAAAAATACTCTTCTAATATTTTTCAATTGTTTGGTGAAATGCTAAATTTTAAACAAAAGTTCATGTTTTTTGAAATTCACGGCATAAATGAATCCATTAAACGCTCGGGAATTACAGATATTTCTGAAATTTCGCTTATAATAAAAACATCAAAACCAAAGGACAGATTATTTCAAATAATTAATAAAAATACATTTTTGCTAAATTGTACTCCTATAGTTAATTTATTTCCATTTACCGCCGACCCTTTTCGTCTTACTAACGAAAAAAATAAATATCTTTTGTTACCCGACCAAACACGCAATAAGGAATTGCTAATCCATAGCATAAACAGCGTACATTATATAGATTCAAATACATATGAAGACAAAATTATTCAGCCATATTTCTCCCTTGCTATTGATTCTGATACAAATGTTTCCCACAACCTATTTTGGATTTACTCAAAAAATGATGAAAATTCGAGTATTTCATTTGTTGATACAGAATTGATAGCAGATAAAGTGTATGACAATATCATTTATACGAAACTCATGTGTATGAACAAATTCGCATCACGTGATATACCAGTCCTTGCTAGAATGGATATCGAAAACCTCGAAACAGGAGGAGTATACGCAACACTTTTATATAAGAATACAAATCCGAAAGAGGTGCCGAATAATCTTTGGGCTTTGGTTTCGGAACTAGCATCGACTTATATATCCATTTCACATGGAGATTCTTTGTTATCTTCGGTAAGAAAAATTATGGATTTGTTTAGTACCGGGGCAAAAATCAAATCAGAAGAGTTAATATCTGGAATATCAAAAATTAATAGTTCAAAAGTTGTAAAAAGATTTGGTTCTGATGCATGGAGAGGTTTCGTCCAAGGGATGGAATATAATATTCTTTGCCGAAACGAAGAAAATAGTTATATGTCATTTTTTCTTGGGTGTTTTATAAACCAATATCTTTCTTCATGTATTTCTATAAATTCCTTCGTACAACTAAATCTCGTATCAGAAAAAACTAATGAAAAAATGGCTTCATGGGAAGATACCTCAGGCAGAAAAGAGCTTGTGTAAAACACGTAAAAATTTGCTACAAGCTTTTTATTATATTCTTTTTTTTGGAGGTATACTTGTGTAAGTATTAGTGATAGGGGTTTTTAACTTATATTTATTAAAGATATATGAACGTTTGTCTAAGAAGTGAGCAGGCAGAATCTAGTCAGTATTCAATTTTCGCATATTCCATTTTCCCTTATTATTTTACTCGATTTTTTCGTATAATTTCTTCATAAAAATTTACTATGGAATCTTCCATGTTTGACAGAATTTTTGGGTTTTTATCAATGGATATGGCAATTGATTTAGGAACCGCTAATACACTTGTATATATTGCAGGTAAAGGAGTTGTATTAAACGAACCATCTGTAGTTGCTGTAACTTCTATTAATAATAAACCAACAGTTCTTGCTGTTGGAAATGAAGCAAAACTCATGCTGGGGAGGACTCCAGAACATATCAAAGCTATACGCCCTCTTCGTGATGGAGTTATCGCAGATTTTGAAGTCGCCGAGGAAATGATAAAATATTTTATTAGGAAAATTCATAACAGAAGAGTTTTTACTGCTCCTAGGATTATTATATGCGTTCCATACGGTGCGACCGCAGTTGAAAGAAGAGCAATACAGGAATCTGCTGAAGGAGCTGGGGCACGTGATGTTTACCTAATAGAGGAACCAGTAGCTGCTGCAATTGGTGCTGGGCTTCCGATTACTACCCCGACTGGTTCAATTGTTGTCGACATCGGAGGTGGTACAACAGAGGTAGCTGTGATTTCTCTTGGAGGGATTGTATATGCATCATCCCTTAGAATTGGGGGAGATAAAATGGATGAGGATATAATTTCATATGTTAGGAAAAATTTTAATTTATTGATAGGGGAAGCGACAGCTGAACGTATTAAACAAGAAATTGGCTCTGCACTATGCACGCAATCCAGCAAGGATATCAAAGTAAATATAAAAGGACGTAGTCTTCTTGACGGAAACCCAAGGGATATTGAAATTACCCAAAAACACGTTGCTGAAGCTCTAATGGATCCAGTCGCTGGAATCGCAGGTGGTGTTAAAAAAGCTTTAGAGCATACCCCACCTGAACTCGTAGCCGACATTATGGTTAATGGAATAACATTAACTGGAGGAGGGGCTCTATTACAAAACCTTGATACCGTTATATCTCACATAACTGGGGTTTCGGTTAAAGTGGCGGATAATCCTCTAAATTGCGTTGTTTTAGGAACTGGAAAAGCTCTTTCCGAAATGCAAACACTATCATCGATAGTTTTAAAAGGGTATTAGAAAAAACATGTGGCTAATTTTTTATGGACTGATAAAACTTTTAATAGAAACTATAGGGTGTTTGGAATATGTATTAATAGCCTACATAATAATGGGATGGGTTGTTATGTTTGGAGTTGTTAAAAATCAAGATTCCATATTTTTTAAAATATATATTTTGTTGATGTCTAAGATAGAACCAGTACTTTTAGTTATAAGGAGATATGTTCCTTCAGCATTTGGATTGGATTTTTCCGCTATTGTTGTATTTTTTGCTTTTTATTTTTTAAAAGTTTTGATTATACAAATTGCTATGATTTTTAATTGATGATTCCAGAGAAATTTTATGGAATGGCAAACAAAATATGGATAGATCTTATGCTGAAGTAAAGCAACAACAGGAACATCCATTTATTCATCTTAGAGTACATACAGAGTATTCTCTTTGTGAAGGTGCAGCAAAAACTCAGGATATTATTTCTTGGTGTACTGTAAACAATATGCCAGCATGTTCTATAACCGATACGAATAATATGTTTGGAGCGCTTGATTTTGCAATCCAAGCTTCAAACAGTGGTATACAACCAATAATAGGGTGCCAAATTGAAATTAAATATATGGATGCTATGGCACCACTTGTTCTTATCGCCCAAAATGAAGCTGGATACAAAAATCTTCTAAAATTAATGACCTGTTTTTACAATATTTATCCGGTTACTATAGAAAATTTACAAACTTATAATGAAGGAATTATTGCGTTAAGTGGTGGATACAAAGGAATATCAGGGATTTTTTATTTACAAGAACAAAAAGACAAAGCGTCTCAATTTTTAAACGATATTCATTCTATATATAGGGAAAATCTGTATATAGAAATATCTAGAACATTTTCTATGTTAGAAAGAAGAACAGAAGATTTTTTTGTTCGTTATGCTCTAGATAAAAATATTCCACTAGTTGCAACAAACGAGGTGTTTTTCTTGGATAAGGGAATGCACAAGGCTCAAGAAATTCTTATGTGTATTAATGATGGTATGTACATATCTCAGCCCGAAAGAAGAATTATATCAGAACACAGTTATTTCAAAAATTCTGATGAGATGTATGAACTTTTTAGAGATATTCCTGAAGCAGTTTTTAATACCTCTATTATAGCACGACGTTGTAGTTATATGCCAGAACCGCAGTTCCCTATGCTTCCAGGATTTAGTAATGACCTTTCTCACGAAGAAGATGAAATTCTAGAAATTGAAGCAAAAATAGGATTAGCGAAGAGAATAGAAGAGAATAGACTTATAAAAAAAGCGAAAGAGTATAACGAACGCCTAGAATATGAATACAATGTTATAAAAAATATGGGTTTTGCTGGTTATTTTCTTATTGTTTCAGATTTTGTTAAATGGGCGAAAAACCAGGACATACCTGTTGGTCCGGGGCGCGGTTCAGGTGCGGGTTCTATTATCGCATGGTCTCTTTTTATAACAGACATGGATCCAATAAAATACAATCTTATTTTTGAGAGGTTTTTAAATCCAGATAGAGTATCTATGCCGGATTTTGATATAGATTTCTGTCAAAACAGGCGAGATGAAGTCATAAAATATGTGCAGGAAAAATACGGTAAAGAGAAGGTTGGACACATTATTGCCCTTGGGAAGCTCCAGGCTCGAGCTGTTCTTCGAGATGTCGGTAGGGTTATACAGATGCCGTATGGGAAAGTTGATAGAATTTGTAAACTTGTTCCAAACAATCCGACCTACCCCATCGATTTAAAAAGAGCTCTAGAAATTGAGCCAACTCTAGTTAATATGATGGCTGAAGATGAATCCGTTAATTTTCTCATAAATACGGGGCTCGTTTTAGAGGGGTTGTATAGACATGCTTCCGTCCACGCTGCTGGGATCGTTATAGGGGATAGACCAATTGATGAAATTGTTCCTATATATAACGATGGAGAATCGAATATGACAATCACGCAATTTAATATGAAGTTTGTTGAAAAAGCCGGTCTTGTTAAATTTGATTTTTTAGGGTTAAAAACTTTGACTCTTATTAAGGAAGTATGTGACCTTGTAGGTAATCTAGATATTACAAAGATAGACCTCGAAGATAGTAAGACGTTTAAAATTTTGCAGGATGTTAATGTTATGGGAGTATTCCAACTTGAAAGTGTTGGAATACGTGATGTTTTACAAAAACTTAAACCTGATAGACTCGAAGATTTAATCGCTTTAGTTTCACTGTATCGGCCAGGACCAATAGATGATATACCAAAATATCTCGCTCGTAAGCATGGCGAAGAAGAAGTGACATACTTACATCCCTGTCTTAAACCGATCCTTTCCGATACATACGGTGTTATGGTGTATCAAGAGCAGGTTATAAAAATATCACAAGTAATGGGGGGATACACTTTGGCTGAAGCGGATTTATTAAGAAGGGCAATGGGAAAAAAAATCGCTACTGAGATGGTAAAACATAGACAGATATTTAGAGATGGAGCAGCTAAAAATGGTATAGACTCACAAACAGCTTCCGCTGTTTTTGCTGTTATGGAAAAATTTGCTGGGTATGGCTTTAATAGATCTCATGCAGCACCATACGCTCTACTTTCTTACCAAACTGCCTACCTAAAAGCAAATCATATGAATGAATTTTTCGTAGCAGCAATGAGTATTGATATAGACAACACAGATAAAATTGCCATTTTTGTTCAAGATGCAAAAAGCAACGGGATCGATATTCTTTTGCCAGATATTAACAAATCTGATGCTTGTTTCAAAAAAGAGGAAAACCATATAAGATACGCACTTGGAGCGCTTAAGGGATCAAGTGTAACCTCTGTTAAATACATCGTAGAAGAAAGGGAAAAAAATGGACCGTTCAAGAGCGTTCAGGAATTTTTCAAAAGAATTTCAAAGATTGGAGGATCGAATAAAAGAATAATTGAAGGACTTATTATGTCCGGTGTCTTCGATAGTCTTAACAATAATAGAAATCAGGTAATGGAATACTATACTAAAGTTGCCAGTGGTACGATAAAACTTAACGAAAATGTTATTCAGAGATCTCTTTTTGGATCTATGGCAGAAGATATTGCTAGTGATACACTATCGCATATTCCAGATTGGAATCCCGTTGTAAAGCTAGAAAAAGAGAGGGGGGTTATCGGTTTTTATCTAAGTGCTCATCCCATGGACAGTTATTCGGATTTTATAAACGTAACAAGGAGTAAAGATTTTGGGAGAAAATTAGGTGAAAATCTTACCGTTGCTGGAATTCTTTTGGCAAAAACCGAAAAACTTTCAAAAAACGCTCAAAAATATGCATTCTTAACAATTTCCGATCAGGATAACTCTTTTGAAGTTAGTGTTCTTCCCGATATATACAAACAAACATATGAAATTCTAAAAGTTGGAAGGCCATTACTATTGGATATTTTTATCAAAAATACAGATGGTAATAATAGAATAACCGCAAATTCAATTGATGATATAGACGCTATTATGGAAAAACAGAAGGTTTATATAAAAATTTCTACTGAAGCGGATATAAATAAACTTTGTTCTTTAATTGAAAATATGGAGTATGGAGAAAATGTTATTTCATTTATCGTTGATACAGATGACATTCGAAAAACAGAAATTGAAACAAAATACAAAAAAAATATGAATATAGAAAACAGAAAAAAGATATTAACGTTAAATGGGGTAAAGTTATTAAAATACTTAGTAAGAAAATAAATATTTTTTTTATATTTTTTTTTCGCCTAACTAAAATTTACTACAGGTTTTTACTTTTTGGTATAAACTACCAACAAGTTTACAGAACTAATACGAAAAAATATGCTTTCTAAAGAATTTTTAACCCATAGAGATGCGTGGCGGGATGAGAATATATATAGGGAGCTGTATGAATATGCAAGTAAATATCCAGAGGAATATTGGATGGCGCAAATCGACAGACTTTCCTGGATAAAAAAACCTACAATTTCATATGACGGAAATTCGTGGTTTACAGACGGAAAAATAAATGCCTGCTATAACTGTGTAGACAGACATTACGAAAAAAATCCGGATAAAGTTGCCCTTATTTGGCAAAGTGAAGATATAAATGTTTGCGAAAAGATAACCTATAATGAATTTCACAAAGAGGTTATAAAAATTGCAAATGTTTTAAAAAAACTGGGGCTTGATAGAGATAATTATGTAACGATATATATGCCAATGGTTAAGGAAGCTATATATTCGTGTCTTGCATGCGCGCGTCTCGGGATTCCTTACTTAACGGTTTTTGCAGGATTTTCTCCAAGTGCAATTGCGCTTCGCATGCAAAGTTGTGGATCAAATTTTGTTATAACTTGCGATGCTAATAGGAGAGGGGGAAAGGTTATACCTCTAAAAAATAATATAGATGAAGTTAGAAAACTTTACGGGGGACAGCCTATCAAAACCCTTGTTTTTAGAAAGCAAAATATCGATATACCTTTCAATAAAGAACTTGATATAGATTATTCTGAAATTTCAACTAGCATTGTGGATGATGACTGTCCAGTTATTCATTCTGATTCTAATGATGATCTTTTTGTTTTACATACCTCGGGTTCTGTCGGTAAACCCAAGGGAATCGTTCAAGGAACTGGTGGATTTTTGCTCTTTTCGTCACTAACTCATAAATATTTTTTTGATATAGATGAAGATAGTATATTTTGGTGTAGTGGAGACATTGGATGGATGGGGGGGCATGCTTACTCCATGTACGCTCCTCTCTGTAATGGAATTACTACCTTAATCTATGAAGGAGTTCCAACGTACCCAGATCCGTCTATTTTTTCGAAGATAATAGACAAACATAAGGTTACCTCTTTCAATACCGCTCCAACAGCTCTTCGTGCCATGATGCAGTATAGTGATCCTGAGGTTTTTCAAGATACAACCCGAGATACTCTAAAAGTTGCAGGAGTTTTTGGAGAAATTTTAAATAAAGAGGTTTGGTCTTGGTATTTTGAGAAATTTGGGAATAACAAAACAATTGTGGTCAATATGTGGGGTCAAACGGAATTGGGAGGGGTCCCAACAGCACCTCTTTGTAATATGGATGATATGAAGACTTATGGACATATAGGTCGGCCATTTTTAGGGTGTAATTTTATTATTAAAGATGAAGACAATATCGATGTAATAGAAGCAATGAAAACAGGGGCACTTTTTATAAAAGATAGTATGCCAGGAATGCTCAAAAGAATACAAGCGGAGCCAGAGGGAATGTATAATATTTATTATTCAAGATGTCCGGGGATCTATTGCACTGGAGATGAAGCATATTATGACAGTGATGGATTTATATGGATAACCGGTAGAGTAGACGATGTTTTAAACGTTTCTGGACACAGGGTAAGCGCTGTCGAGATAGAAGATGTAATATACCTTGAAGACGTGGTTTCAGAAGTCTCTATAGTTGGATATCCGCACGATCTTAAGGGGGAAGGAATATACGCCTTCATCGTCCTTAAGAAAAATTCTAAAATTACTGAAGAAGAAGCACGAAAACGTATAATTAATAGGGTAAAGACAGTGATTAGCCCCATAACTAAGCCAGATATCGTTACTTTTGTAGATGATTTACCTAAAACTCGCTCTGGAAAAATTATGAGGAGGATTCTTCGGAAAATTGCAGCAAAAAATTATAAAAATCTTGGAGACACGAGTTCACTGCAAAATCCCGAATGTATCGAAGCAATCAGAAAAATTTTACAAACATCATCGTGATTTTGGATATGATTTTATACTCACGCTAGTCAGTGAAAAGATAATTTTTCAAGGTGTCTTTCCCAGAATCGTGGGGGATTTGGGAATTTTGGTTAATACTAAAGTCAACTAGAGCGAGTATAATGTCGAATTAATCACTTATATCCCCTAATATATTAAGAAGTTGAATTCCTTATATGATACCTGGAAATTTATAGTTGTTTCAATTGACTTCAGTATTATGCTCGCTCCAGTTAGCGAAAAGATAATTTTTTAAAACCTATCCCAAGAATTACTGATGTTTTAGGTGCGTTTATCGATATAAATGTTAGCTGGAACAGCTATACCTGGAAACTTATAAAAAAACAAATGCGTTTGAGAATCAACGATAACTCATTACGTAATAAAAATTCCAACTTTTTATTGTGTTTAAGATGTAATTGGTTTTTTCTCTGTGAGCTCGGGATGAGCAGTATAGTACTTTTCTAATTTTTAGATATAATATGGTGCAAATGTCGGTCATTAAAATGTGTGAAATTCTTGATAATAAAAATTTTAGATGATCTTATTAAATTTAGGAGTATATCTCCAAATGATGATGGAGCTATAGAGTATTGTAAAAGTTTTCTTGAAAATTTGGGTTTTTTATGCCAAGCCTTATCATTTTATGGGGTTAACAACCTGTATGCAAAATTTGGAAATAATGACAAAAATCTCTGTTTTGCAGGACATGTTGATGTTGTTTCCCCTCTTTCAGAGTGGAATACAAATCCATTCGAACTAAATATTGTTAATGGTATAGCGTATGGGAGAGGGGTTAATGATATG
Source organism: Holosporales bacterium (assembly GCA_031269095.1). Lineage (GTDB taxonomy): Bacteria > Pseudomonadota > Alphaproteobacteria > RUG11792 > RUG11792 > JAIRWI01. The sequence goes on along the minus strand of JAIRWI010000030.1, from coordinate 43,232 downwards.
AAAGGGCCGCTTTCTTCTTGTCTTGCTGCAATTCGCGATATTATTACTGAAGGTTTACTGCCAAATGATGTATCTCTTAGTGTTCTTTTAACAAGTGATGAAGAAATTATGGGAGATTTTGGGACAAAAAGCGTTATTTCATACTTAAAAAAGATTAACGAAAAAATCACAGGATGCGTACTTTGTGAAAGCTGTTCAGAAGAAAAATCCGGAGAATATATAAAAATTGGATGTAGAGGGAGCCTAAACATCGATATAATCTCAAGTGGTACTCAGTGTCATGTTGCTAACTCTTCCTTAATCGGAAATCACATACATAAATTTATAGAAAAGCTTGCATACTTTTGTGGTACTCCTCTCGATAGTGGGTCGCAGAATTTTTCACCTTCTTCTATTCAGTTAACTTCAATTGATTCCGGAGAAAATAATGTACGGAATATAGTTCCTTCGAAAGCAAAAGCTCTCCTAAATATTAGATTTAATGACAATTGGACCTTTAAAACACTAAAACAATATGTAACAAATATATTTTTTGACGAACAATTTTCTATTAGTTTTGAGGGTTTTGGTTCTCCATTTATTGGATCTTCTCCCAAATTTGTTGAATTTTTAGCCCAATCTATAGAGCAAGTTACAGGAGATAAACCAAACATAGGAACAAAAGGAGGAAACTCCGATGCATTATTTATCAAAGATATAACGGATGTAGTCGAGATAGGTTCTCCAATTTGCAACGCTCACATTGTTAATGAGTTTATCGAATTAGATGACCTTACAAAATTATACAATATATATAAAAATATAATGCTGCTATTTGCCTCTAGGTACAATAGTTCGTTTTTGTAGAAAAAATACTGGAATCATTATAAAAAATACCAACATAACCGAAAGGGCACATGCAATTGGCCAATCCAGGTTATTAAAAAATTCTATCCATAAAACTCTTCCAATCGTTATAACATCAGGACCACCGAGAATTTCTGGGATAATAAACTCACAGACGGTAGTAGCGAAAACGAGAATAGCCCCTCCTATTATGCCATTTTTAGTAAGAGGAATAGTTACTTTCCAAAATATTTTTATAGGACGGGCCCCAAGGTTTGAGGCCGCTTCGATATAGGAATCATCAACATTTCCTAAAGAGGAATAAACTGGAAATATTACAAATGGAAGATAACAAAAAACAATTCCTACGCATATAGAATAGTAATTTCCCAAAAACTGAATTGGTACATCAATAATATGGAGCTTCATAAGGGTTCGATTAACAATTCCATGTGGAGCTAATAAGCTCATCCATGCATATACTCTTATCAAAAAGGCTGTCCAAAATGATAACGATATTAAAGAGAGAAAAATTGAACGTACTTTTTGTGGTAAGGAGTGTATAGCGTATGCCATAATATATCCAAGTACCGTACAGAAAAATGTTGATACAAAGGAAATAGTTATAGAGTTAGCGAATGCCGTTCTATAATAGGAATCTTTTATTAATGTATAATAATTTTGAAGATTTAGTCCAATCTGAAAAAAATGTTCTTTTCCCCAAGAAATCATGTTTGTATATGGAGGAATTCCAAAAACCCCATCGCTAAAACTAATTTTTAAGATAATTAGAAATGGAGCAACGAAAAAAAACAGCATCCAAAAAATCGTAGGAAAAGCCAAAAAAAAGTTTACATCAGTAGATTTTTCATAAAATTCTTCAATTTTTTTGCGTTTTCCTTTTAAAAAAGAAATTAAAAACAAACGATTTTTTATCATGATGTTAACACTATACTATTTTCAGAACGCCAAAAAATATATACCATATCCTCCCATTCAATAGTTCTTTCTGACATTCTTAGTAAATTTGGTAAAGTTGCTCTAACAATTTTTCCCGAATTCAATTCGATATGGTAAATGGAAATATCACCCAAGTAAGCAATTTCTCGAACAATTCCAGATGTACAGTTATTATCATATACAGGCTTTGTCTTGGATATCATGATTTTTTCTGGACGAATAGCTAAGGTAACCGAAGAATTGATAGGGATCGCTCCTGTATGTGCTGCATAGAATATGCAATCATTCACTTCATTCGATTCAATAATGACGTAGTCCATATTTGATTCCGTAATAATTCCTTCAAAAAGATTAATATCTCCTATAAACTTCGCAACATACTTTGAATTTGGAAATTCATAGATATCATGTGGAATTCCAATTTGTTTTATGCGACCATCCTCCATTATTCCCATTCTAGATGACACTGTCATTGCCTCTTCTTGATCGTGAGTGACCATTATGAAGGTAATTCCTACCATTTCTTGAATATTAACCAATTCAAACTGGGTCTGCTCGCGGAGTTTTTTATCCAAGGCGGCAAGCGGCTCATCAAGTAGTAAAAGTTTTGGTCTCTTAGCAATACTTCTTGCAAGTGCTATTCTTTGTTTTTGCCCGCCAGAAAGCTGGTCTGTGTTTCTATCTTCAAAACCAGAAAGTTGTACCAAATTTAAAACCTCTTTCACTCTATCATTAATCACTGATTTTGATAATTTGTCGTTTTTGAGACCAAAGGCGATATTTTGATAAACATTCATGTGAGGGAAAAGTGCGTACGACTGAAACATAAGATTAACTGGCCGCTTATATGCTGGAAGATTAGTTATATCTATACCATCTACTAAAATCCGACCAGATGTTGGTTTTTCAAATCCAGCCAAAATACGCAAAAGTGTTGTTTTTCCACAACCAGACCCCCCAAGGAGAGTAAATAATTCTCCTTTATTAACAGACAAAGAAATGTCTTTGACAGTTTGTACATCACCATAAGATTTTGAAATATTCTCTAATACGACATACTGTTCATGTTCTGGATTTACCCAAGTACTCGGCCTTTTCTTTGTAGTATAATTTGACGAAATATATGACACTTTGGTGGCTTAGCATACATAAACATAGTAACCCATAGAATATATATTTTTTTCGTACTCAACGCAATGATAACCCACCTAAATCTTGTAATAGTTGAATTTTTCTCTAGATACACCTGATTAATCTGGTGACCAAGTTAATATAAACATCAAAACCCCAATGATTCTGGAGAAATTTACTTGGTTGTCAAGTTAAACAACTATATTTATTTTAAGTTAGCTCTTTTCCCTTAATTTAGAGCAAAATTAAAGCTTTTAAGTTTATTATTCTATTTTCTCTAATATGTATAAAATTTGTGTTATACATATCTTACACTCATTCTAGTTAGCGACAGGTTAATTTTTAAAACTACATCCCCTGAAATTACAGGGGGGGAGTTTTAGCAATTTTGTTAATACCCATGTCAACTAGCATAACTATACTTTACACCTTAGCAAACAAAAATGTAAAGATTTCTTAGTATACTAAAACTATCTGTTCGTTATGTGATCTAATATTTTGTTTAATGAATTATAATTTTTTATAATATTTCTTATTTTGCTTTTTAAACATCCCCAAAATCCCACTATAGAATTTAGAGTTGCACTAATTTACATTAGTATTAACAAATACATAAAAACCCCTAAAATTCCTTAAAATATGTTTTAAAAAACTAACCTATTTCCATTTGTTTCTAGTATAAGTTCTAGAGAATATGGAGGTGAGTATACTAGTGCGCATTCTGCTTCTCATGTTAATGAAGTTGCAACTAACTTTGTAACTGAATAGGAAATGATTTAATTTTTTATGCAGGAAGGTCTAATGTTCGATCAATTAAACCTCCGCCCCCCCTCCCAACGAGCACTCTTCCATCGTCTGGAATTCTTCTTTATTCATTTCTTCTATATTTTCCAAACTTGGTCCTGAATTTGGAGCGCCAAGACTTTCTTTGTTATAAAGGAACAACTCACCAGTTTCTTCGTCTTTAACAAAAAAAAATCCAGCATTTTTAAGATTTGTTAAAGTAATTCCTAGTTTTTCTGATATTTCCTCTATTTTTTGGGTTGTTTGATTTATTTTTTCGTTAAGATATGTATTTAGAGATTCTTCTAATTTAAATACTTTATCAAAGAGCTGTAGAACAATATTATCTTTAATATCTTCGGTATTTTGGTTATCTACTTCTGTATTAGTTGTTGTTACCTCAAGAGATTCACCATCTTCACTAGATGCTGTCGGGGTCTCTCCAATGTCTCTGGTATTTTGGTTATTCACCTCTGTATTAGTTGTTTCTATCTCAAGAGATTCACCGTTTTTACTAGATGCTGTCGGGGTCTCTCCAATATCTCTGGTATTTTGGTTATTCACCTCTGTATTAGTTGTTGCTATCTCAAGAGATTCACCGTTTTCACTAGATGTTGTTGGGTTCTCTCCAATATCTCGGGTATTTTGATTATCTACTTCTGGAGTTGGGTTCTCCGCAACAGGAGTTTCGCTTCCTTCAGATGCAAACAGTGAAGATGGAGCGAAAATCATTATTACGGCTAAATACCTAATTAAACTACGAGCTAGCATCATAATCTCACTTTTTAGTCTATATAGAATTATTCTAATCCTAAGATGGTTAATTTTTAGTTAATATCGAGTAAAAATGAAGAGAAATGTTCATATATCATATTATGAATTATCTGTTTATCACCGTTTCCTTCGAAAACGACAAACCTTTTATTATGTTCTTTTGATAAATTTAAAAAATTCTCATTAACTTCTTTGTGAAATTTTATATCCATACTTTCAAATCTTGTTTCATTATTACCGCTTCTATTGAGAGATCTATTTAAACCAGTTTCCGGGTCAATCGTTAAGAGATATGTTATATCTGGGAAAATTCCTCCAGTTATATAACTATATATGTATTGCAGGAATTCTATCGAAACCCCTTTACAATATCCTTGATAAACAATAGTTGAATCCTGAAATCTATCGCAAATTACAATTTTCCCAAGAGCTAGTTCTGTTTTTATAATACGATTCCAGTGTTCGGCTCTGTCGGCTAAATAGAGTAATGATTCCGTTACGGGGCTCCACTTATCAATACTCCCTTTTAAAACAAGATCTCTGATTTTTAAGGATTCTTCAGTACCTCCCGGTTCCCTGGTTAGTATAGCATTATATCCATTTCTAAGGAGAGCCTCATAAAGCAACATACTTTGCGTACTTTTTCCAGATCCCTCTCCGCCTTCAAATGTTATAAACATTATTATTTACGCATCCGTCATATATGAGGAAACAATAGCACTTCTAGCCAAAAAATCAGCATTATTGTTATCACTGCAATCAGCATGGCCCTTAACCCAAAACCACTTAATATTTTTATTAAGTGTTGCATTATATAGCTCAATCCAGAGATCCTTGTTTTTAACCGCTCCTCCAGATGAAGAAAGCCAATTGTTTTTTAGCCATTTTTGAATCCAAATTGTAATTCCATTTTTAACATACATACTATCGGTATATAAAAAAATTTTTACGTTATCTGGAAGAGATCTAAGAGCCATATTTGCTGCCATAAGTTCCATTCTATTATTTGTTGTAGCTTTTTCATATCCGGAGATACTGCTCCTCTTCTCATGGGAAACAAAAACTATCCCCCAACCACCAGGCCCTGGATTTCCAATACATGATCCATCAGTATACACTTCAACCTCCTCTCCATCTCGAAGAGAGATCTTGAATTCATCAAATGCCAAATCTTTAATTCCGCTAACCATATGATAGTCATTAATATGTTCCGTTAGGCTAATAGTTCATATTATACCATTCGCATTTACATAACTCCAGCAGATTACCATTATTACGAATATTAGGGGATATAAGTGATTCACTTGACCTCAGTTATTAGCAAAAACGCAAAAATTTCTGTGATTTCGTGGAATATAGTATAAAAAAAACCAATCTATTGCTAGTTGGTTTTAGTATTACGTGTTTTGTACAGAAAGTTCTATATTTTAATGGGGGAGATCTAGTAAATACTTCCTTTTACTCGTTTTCCTCATCTTCTTCATCTTCTTCAGAACCGCTATCATCGCTAATCAATGATGCAGTTCTTTCCTCATCATCCTCATCCTCATCCTCATCCTCATCTTCTTCATCATCAAACTCCTCCAGAGCAGTTCCTCTGCTATAGACGTCCATTTTACATTCTCTATTATTATCCAAATGTCCAACACAAACATACACTGGAATTTTTAAAGCCTTGTATAAAACCTTCGTTAGTTTGTGATAACAAAAAAGACAAGTTGGAAATATGTTTTGTATATGAATAATAATGGCTTTAATGTGCTCTTGTTGTACAGGGATGGGAATTTCATCAAAGTAGAGTTCAATAAAGTATTCTTTTATAGCCGATTCTGAATGTGCATTTGCAATTGGAATTCCGCTGTTATAAAAAATAAGTCTATTAAATGTCTTATTTCTAACTAGTGTATTGTGCTCAACGATTCCGAGTTCTCCTACCTTATGTCCTCCTTGTCCAGATAGGAATAATCCATTTAATAATCTTGTTTGTGTTTCAATCCTGTTATCTCTCCTTATTAAAAACGTTACTGCCCCCATTGCAACGTGAACAGGAGAATTTACTGGTCGGTTTAGAAGTGTAGATATCTCCCCCTGAACACCCCTTAAATTAGTACTATAGAATTTTCTTAAAAATGACAATTGATGTCTCGCTCTATAATCGTCTGGCAGGTCGTTATCCTTTGTTGGATTCATAAGCGTAATGAAATTTACTGCTATCTCTGCCACATCAAAAGGTTTTCGGAAAATGTTGGAATGCCAATGCGAATTACCAGCTCTCCAATCCAAAGGAGGGGCTCCTGCATAAGACGCAGAAGAAAACATTACGTTACAGAGTAATAAACATACGGCGGCGAACACGCCAATAAACCTTCTCATACTTTTTCTCCCCAATAAATTACGAAAATTCCTTTTCTATTTCTTCGAACTACGTCTTTCCTTTGAGCTATGCTTTCTTTTTTCCACAGCAAGTTCTTTTTTTAGCAAGGCAAGTTCTCTTTCCCTTGAAGCAAGTTTTTTTTTCAATTTGTCAGTCAAATTAAGTCTTTCTTGCATGTAAGCGTAAACAACATCTGGGTCTTGATCAACAGGAATGTAATCGGACTCTTTCCTATCTGTTCTTCTTAGATCTTCTTGCGAAGAACTATCCAATGAGCTTGTATAGCCTCTATCTCTTTTCCTTTTACTTAAATCCGGCACACTGCCCCCCATCGATGAAGAACTTTTCAATGAGCTTGTGCTGCAGTCTCCGACTTCTCCTTTATCACTCGAAGCCGATACATTATCTCCCATCAAAAACATACCCATGCAACAAAATAATAACACCCTGGCAAACATAGACACTCCATAAACAAAATCGCACCTCACCATCTTGAGTCTACCAAAATGTTTTGCGTAGTACAAGATCTTATCCAAAACAAATAGGAATTAAAAATATATTTGGTAGAATTTAGTTCGATACCTAATCACAGGGTGAGTTTTGTATTCTATGAAGCATAACTAACAGTATGAAAAAGGAAAAGTAGTAGAAAATTATGGAGAGATTCTAAGGATTCTGGAAAAGGACATAAACAAAAGTACATACATTGAAATATTCTACGTAGTTTTGTGATATATATAATATTATAATGCTGTTGATATGTTTCTAAAAAATTAACCATATGCTTTTTAGGCCAGTACGGGGAATGAAGGATATCTATGGAGAGGATATCGATAAATATAATTATATTATAGAAAAATCAGTCGAGGTAGCTAAGGTATTTGGTTATAAAATAATAGAAACTCCTATTCTCGAATACACAGACGTTTTTAATAGATCTATAGGAGAGGAAACTGATGTGGTTTCTAAAGAAATGTATACGTTTGAAGACAAGGGGGGGGAATCTATAACCCTGCGCCCAGAAGGAACTGCTGGTGTTATTCGCTCGATTGTGACCGAAAATTTGTTACAAACTCTTCCGCTAAAACTTATGTACTATGGCCCAATGTTTAGATATGATAGACCCCAAAAAGGGAGGTATAGACAGTTTCACCAGATTGGTTGTGAAAATATAGGAGAAAAAACTCCTTATACAGATGCATTGACTATAGCTTTGTCTAGCGGGATATTGAATAGTGTAGGTATATTTAATTTTACAGTGTATATAAATTCTCTTGGTGATGTAGAAACTAGAAAGGCATATTCGAAAGCGATAGTAAAATATTTTTCTCGCCATGAAAATGAATTATCAGAAGATTCGAAAAAACGATTAGTAAAAAATCCGTTACGTATTTTAGATTCTAAAGATGATAAGGATATAGAAATATGTCAAATGGCTCCAATTTTATCCGACTATTTGTCAAAAGATTCAGGAGTATTTTTTGAAAAGGTCAGCAAGCTTCTTGAGAGTTATGGAATAGCTTTTGAAAAAGATGACTTTTTGGTTAGAGGACTTGATTACTATTGTCATACAGCTTTTGAAATAAAAGTAAATAATCGGAAAGATTTGGGAGCGATAGGAGGAGGAGGTCGGTATGATAATCTTGTAAAAGAATTTGGTGGTCCCGATATATCTGGAATTGGCTTCGCGCTTGGAATTGAAAGAATTATGTCTTTTTTGGATGAATCTGGACTTGATGGAATTGTGCCCAAAAAAATATATAAGGTTGCAGTTGTTCCAATTTCAGACTCGGATAATGATGAAGCTTTTAAAATCATTAAGAAACTTTATGACAATTCGATTTGTGCAGAATTTATTGATATTGGTTCTGTTACTAAACGTGTAAAAACCGCAGATAAATTGGGATGTGATATGGCACTTATTATTGGAGAAGATGAAAGAGTCAACAAGACAATTACTGTAAAATTCTTGAGATCTAATGATAGTAAGTCCAAAAACATATCAATCAGTGGACGATCAATCACCGAATTTGTGAAATACCATTCTCAAAAATCGACGTAATGTTTAGATTTTTGCTTAGGCATAAATTAGAATCTTAATTAGCAAAATTTATTTCTCGTTTTTAAATACTCCAAATACGAGATTCTTCTGTGTCCATCCAATATAATTTGAATTATTATGGTTGAGCTTAATTTTACACCATTTATCTTTTATATCTAGTAATTTTGCTGGTACGTTTTTTTTAATATAGGCGATTCGTTTCGAATTTGTGGAAGAGTTCGCGTATAGTATGCATGTGTCAGAATTGACCATAACATATCTTTCATTCGAAAGGAGGGATTTGTGGATCCAGCCGGTTGTTCCATCTATGTCTTGAATTTTTCTCCAGTGGTCATATTTCGCAATAACCATGATCGGTATTTTAGAAACGATGTATTTTAAAGAAGTCTTATATTCTTTCCCAGGGCCAACGTGCAAATTTGCTTCACTCGCTTTTATAGAAACAAAATATGGATCACATATACCACTCTCAATTACCTGGGATGCTATACATTCAAAGCACAAAAAAAAACATGTAATGTAAATTTTAAATTTCTCCAATATATATCCCAAGGTTTTTCGCTATATTAACATACAAATGATCTACCGATACTTGCCGGGTCAATGTTATAACAATATCTTTTATTGGTAATTTTAATATTTTATTATTTTTATATGCAAGCATAAGGTTTTTTTCATCATTATCTACTGCGTTTATTGCTTCGACTCCAAATCCTGAGCCAATTATTCTGTCTAGTATCGAAGTCTTCCCACCTCTTTGGGTATGTCCTAGTACAACAGCCCTTGAATCAAAACCATAATTCTTTAAGATTAAAGAAATATGCTCCCCAATTCCATTGTACTGTGTTTTGACAAAATATGGATCAGTTTCCGCTTTGCTGTGTTTTAGCGTCTCAGATTCAACTGCCTCTGAAACAACAATCAAACAGTGGTTTTTATGAGATGTATAACACTCCTTTACTTTGTTTATCAATTGTTCAATATTAAATCTAAATTCGGGCATTAGTATGACATCAACTCCCGTCGCAATTCCCGAATAAAGAGCTATAAAACCAGCATCTCTTCCCATTACTTCTATAACCATAACTCTTTCATGGCTTATAGCTGTCGTTCTTATGTTTTCTATTGCAGAAGAAACTATTTCGACAGCCGTTGTAAAACCTATCGATATATCAGTTCTATCAACATCGTTATCTATAGTTTTTGGGATAGCTATTATATTAACATCTTTGTTTTCAGATAGAATTAGATCTACCACACTTAAGCTTCCGTCTCCTCCAATATATATAAGCCCATCTAAACAAAGTTCTTTGTAAGCCTGTGCCGCAGCTACTGCACCTTCCTTTATTGAATAAAATGAATTTTCATCCTTTCTAGCTGGTTTTGTGTTTGAAAGAAGAATGCTGCCTGACCTGGTTAGTAGCGACTCTTCGGAGTAAACATTTCCTACCATACTTACAATATCTTTTGTTGGCTCTATCATCCCTTTGAGCCCACGTTTTATTCCTATCAGTTCATGTCCCAGAATTTTGGCTCTTATAGAAGCCCCTCTTATGACTGAATTTAATCCGGAGCAATCTCCGCCATTTGTTAGAATCCCTATTTTCTTTTTCTTCATATCTTAGTGAAAGCATTACTAATTCTACTCACTGTAATTTATACCATAATAACCTTTGCAGGCGTAGCCTTTTTGGTGCTAATATGTACTAAATATTTTTCATAATAACATTGTTGTGTTAGAAGAAACAGAGATCCTTAAGCTTTGTAAGCTTTCCAAGCTGTCTATCAGTGTGGAAGAATATAGTTCGTTTATTGATAAGCTAAATGGATTATTTGATTGGATATCAGAACTTAAAGAAATCGATGTTTCTGGTGTTAATTTACAAAATCTTGAAGATTATCCAGTTAATTTTGGAGAGGAAGATGAAGTTTGTTCATTAGGTTTACTATGCAACAAAGACAAAGTACTTAATAACGCTCCTTCTTCAAAATTTGACATGTTCGCTGTTCCAAAAGTTATAGAGTGATCGTGTTTCATGGATAAAATTAATAATAATTCAATGGCTATTGATTCTGAATCGCTGGATATTGTTAGACACAGCACGGCACACGTCCTCGCAATGGCTATAAAAACCACCATTGATCCGATGGTACAGCTGGCAATAGGGCCAACCATTAAAGATGGTTTTTATTACGATATAAAGTCCTCAAAAACTTTCACTAAAGAAGATTTTTCTCTTATTGAGAAGAGGATGAAAGAAATAATCAAGCAGGCTATACCATTTGAAATGTTCAAATTAAAGTCAGATAAAGCAATAGAGTTATTTTCTGGTATGGGGGAAGAATTTAAGGTAGAACTAATAAAGGATCTAGATGTTGATTCGGTTACTATCTATAAGCTTGGTGAATTTATTGATTTATGCCGAGGGCCCCACGTGCCTGATACTTCACATATTCCCCTTGATGCTTTTAAGCTTATCAATGTTGCTGGAGCATATTGGAGAGGGGATAGTACACGCGATATGCTACAGAGAATATATGGGACAGCTTGGTTTACCAAATCTGATATGGAGAATTACTTTCAAATAATTGAGGAGGCTGAAGCAAGGGATCATAGAAAACTTGGTCCGGTTTTAGATATCTTCCATATAGATGAGGAAGCAGTTGGAAGCATTTTTTGGCTAAAAAATGGCACCATCCTTTTTAACACTGTTAAAAACTATATTAGTCGTGTTATTAAAAAATATGGATATTTTCAGGTTCAAACCCCTCAGATTTTAAATAAATCGCTATGGGAAACGTCAGGACATTGGGAGAAATTCCGAGAAAGTATGTTTATTGTTCAGGATGACGACAAAACTATGGCTATTAAACCAATGAATTGTCCGGGGCATGTTATCGTATATAAAACTGGTTCAGTTAAAAGCTATCGAGATCTTCCATGCCGAATAGCTGAATTTGGATTATGTCATAGAAATGAGCCATCTGGATCGTTACATGGGTTAATGAGGGTTCGGGCGTTTACACAAGATGATGGGCATGTATTCTGCTCTCAAGATCAAATTATTTCTGAAACCCAGAACATATGTGCAACTCTCAAGGAAATATATTCCCACTTCGGATTTAATGAAATTTTAGTAAAATTTTCAAATAGACCAGAAAAAAGGGTAGGTTCTGATGAAGTTTGGGATATAGCTGAGAAATCTCTTATGGAAGCTGCTGACATTTCTGGTTTAGCTTATACAATAAACGAAGGAGAAGGAGCGTTTTATGGGCCAAAACTTGAATTTGTTTTAAAAGACAGTTTAGGAAGAGATTGGCAATGTGGAACTCTTCAAGTCGATTTTGTTTTGCCAGAGAGGTTTGATATTCATTACATAGATAAGAACGGAGAAAAACAACGTCCAGTTATGATACACAGGGCTTTGGTTGGGTCTCTCGAGAGATTTATTGGTATACTTATAGAACATTACGCTGGAAAGTTTCCATTTTGGTTAGCTCCGGTTCAGATAGCTGTTGCATCCGTTACCGACAGATCTAACGAATATGCCTCTGAAATTTATGAAAAATTGGAAAATATCGGTTACAGGTGTGTTCTCGATACTGAAAATGAAAAAATAACATATAAGATTAGACAGCATTCTACGATGAAAGTTCCAGTAATTATTGTGATTGGGCAAAAAGAACAAGATGATAATACTGTTTCTATAAGAAAGATGGACTCAAAAGAGACCGAGGTTATATCAGTTTCTGATATGCAAAGATATTTTGAGGAACTAAGTAAGTAATTTTACAAAAGAACATATTTTTAAAAAGAGGGAATTATTGTGCAAATAGCTGGTATACAAGCTTTTTCCGTTATAGATTATCCAACGATGCTATCTGCAGTAGTTTTTTGTTATGGTTGTCCTCTAAAATGTAATTATTGCCATAACCCTGATTTGCAAAAAGTTCAACCTGGTAAGATTACAAACAATGAATTATATGATTTTGTAAAAAAAAGGAAAAATCTTTTAGATGCTGTGGTTTTTAGTGGAGGAGAGCCATTGTTACAAAAAGATCTTTATGAAACGGCCTTTCATATGCGGTGTATGGGATTCAAAACTGGGCTTCATACTTCAGGAATCGATCCTGATGCCTTGATATACGCGCTAGAAGGAATTGATTGGATTGGTTTGGATATTAAAACATCATTTCATAGATATGAAGCTGTAACTAATCTTAAAGGCTCTGGCGAGTTTGCCTTGGAAAGTTTAAAAATATTAAATGATAGGAAAAGTAACTTCGAAGTTCGCACAACTTATGATAGTAGGACCATTACTTACGATGATTTATTCGAAATAGCTGGGGTATTACAAAAACTAAAAATTGAGAGATGGGTTATTCAAGAATGTATTTTAAGGGTAAGTTCTGGCATAACCTCTAGGTATAAACTAACAAATCAAAAAGTTATTGATGAACTGTCGCAAATGGTTAAGCTCGAATTTAGATCGATGTAGTGATGTTATTGGAATAGTTTATAAAAAATATTTTTGCCAAAAACTTGTTACTTACTCCCAACTTTATCGGTAAGGAGATTGCACATATGCTCTACCTCGGTCCTATTTAGGCTAGCCCCCCCAACCAAAACACCATCTAGATTTTTCAAATTAAAAAAATCAGCAATATTATTGCTCGAAACACTCCCCCCATAGAGAGTTTTTATACCACTACCAGCTATCAGTTTTATTTCTCCCAAGATGCTATTAACTTCCTCCGCGGCAGGGATAATTCCCGTCCCAATAGCAGAAACTGGTTCGTATGCAATAATCAAATTATTAATATTATCGACTTCCTTGAGTTGCTGCTCATAAGCCTCAGATACACAAAATATTACTTCTAGTCCAGCATTTTTGGCATTAGTTAGTTTTTTATTTAATATTTCTGCTGATTCATTGAAAAATTTCCTGCGTTCGCTGTGACCTAGGATAACGTATTCCGCACCACTTTCTTTTAAAATTTTAGCAGATATTTCTCCGGTATACGCCCCTTTTTCATTATAAATAGAGCAATCTTGTGCAGCAATTATTGCATTACTGTTAAGGTATTTTGCTATAGATATAAGTGGGAAAGGGGGGGCTAAAACAAAATTTTTATTGTTTAAAATATCGGCAAACTGTCGTACCAGTTCGGTGTTCCCATTCATTTTCCAGTTGGCTATTATTAATTTTTTCATATTTTTATCCTTTTATAGTGCCTATAAATATCATTAACTAACAAAGAAGACTCGCTTTGGTTGTTCATGTAATCAGAAACAAGTTTTTGTAATCTTTTTTCAAAATTTTCTATAAGAGTATTAGAAATTTCTATGGTAAGTATATCGACGGGGTCTGTCCCAATTCCGTTCATATTCCAAATTTCTATTTTAGTTATATCAATTTTTCTATCCAAAAACCCGCAATTTTGAGCAATTACACAAGAAATAAGTGGAGCATTCTCGCTATTTTCTAAAATTATATCGTTTATTGACACTTTCGGGGCGAATATACGGCATATAATGAGTTTATTTTCGATTATCCCGTCGGCATATCCATATAGTTTTATATTATAGTTTTCGCTAATCTTAAAATCGCATTCCCCATAAATGTTTGTATAAATATTGTTTAATATATCAAGATTTTCTTTAAACCATCTTGTAATATTTTTGCAGTTTTGGTATTTATAAAAATCAAATTTTGATATCTCATATAGTGTCTTTTCTATATCAAATAGTTCATTTTTTAAAATATTTTTTACGAGTTTTTTATAAAGTTTTCGCAAATTACTGTTCTCGATTGAATACGTTTCAGGCTTTATATTGAGTTCATTTTTTATATAAAAAGAAAAAGGATCCCTAGTTAAGAGTTCAATATCTTTTCCAGAAAGGGTATTGATAATTTTTTGGTTCATTAATTTTGAAGAAGAGATAGAGGATTCGGAAAAAATCTTTGGAATAACTTTATAACGAACATATTGGCTCGGTTGAAATTCATACAAAACGCTAGCCTTTTTCGCAAATGAATTATTAATTTTCTGTGAAAATGTTGCGTAAACCTTATCAAGAGCGATTGCGTGATAGAAATTAGTTTTCAAAAAATTATTAATATCCCCACTCGTTGGAAGCCCTATCTTCTTTCGAATATTATCATCTATCCAGTAACTCCATTTAATGTTACTTCTCCACTGTTTATCTGTAGTACTTGAAATAATAGTTAAATCTGTATGAGTTTTTTTTATATCTTGTAAAGGTATTATTAAAATATTATCGCTATAAAAATTTGAAGTTTGTATCATACTTTCGATAGATATCGCCTCGGTATCACTAGTACAATCAAACTTTTTTTTTATTTCATTAAGATCGATATTATATGAATATTTTTTAAATAAATTGTTTATTAATATTCTTACGAAACTTTCATCAAGAGCTATTATACAAATTCTTAACTGTTTATTTTGTTTAACAATACTAGATATACATTCAGCCTCTTCGAAAATGTTCTCTGTTTCAAAAACTGTTAGAGAGTTGGGGACTACGACACCGCCATTATTATCTTGGTGGCATGGGGAATAAAAATAATTGTTTTCACAATCATCTAAATCTAATTCTTTTAATATTTTGGGCCAATTTTCCAAAATTATGTTCAAAAATTCCAGTTTTTTTTGAGAATTTTGGGAATAATGTTCATTCATAAAACTATACTCAGACATACTGAAAAATCTGAGTTCGTCTATGATTTTCGTAAGCTCTTTAGCTGTTTGAATGGAGGAAATGATGTTAGTATGTTTTTCATACTGCCTAACCATTTTAGATAGAATGGCCAATTTATCGGTAAAAGTTATTTTGTTATTTTCTTTCGAGGACATCGAGGATATAACTTGGCTGTTTGTTCCCTCTTATTATATCAAAAACTGCTCTACAAATCGGAAGATCTATTTTTGAATCATTGTTATGACAAATCTTCATAAGATTTGCTATGCACGATTCTCCTTCACAAACTGGGGTGTCTAATCCTCGGTTATTATTCCCTAATCCTCTTGCTAACATTACTCCGAAATTCAGATTCCTTGAATGCTCGCTCGTCGTTGTTAGAATAAGGTCTCCAACTCCGGATACTCCATAAAATGTTTTTATATTCGCAAAGAGAACTTCTCCAAGGACAGACATTTCATAAAGGCCATATGTTATAAGGGTTGCCTGTGCATTTTCTCCAGCTTCCAACCCTCTAAGAATCCCACAGGCTATTGCTATGACATTTTTTATAATACCTGCTATTTGTATCCCTACCACATCACTACCTGGTATTAATTTCAAGTGTATATTTGATAAATCTTCTGAAACCTGTTTCGCAATAGCAATATTACCAAAGCCAACATCAGAGGTAGAAAATTTAAATGATGCTATTTCATAAGCTAAATTAGGGCCAGCAAATATTCCAATCCTAGAATTTGGCAATACATCACTGAATTCATCATATAAAAATTTTCCACTATCCGAAATCCCCTTTGCGCATATAAGAATAACTGAATCTTTGTTTATTAAATGCTTAATTGAGTTTAAAAGAGAAACACTCGGAGAAGTGGGAAAACACCACAATATGTAATCCTCAAATCCGTAGTTTTTTAGATTATGAATAACGTCGATAGAGATATTTTCAGGTAAATAAAATCCTTCTAGAAAACTATTTTTTCTAGTTACTTTCATGGAAAGTGCATGATCCTCAAAACCAGAAAAAAGAGAAACATCAAAAAATTTAGAAAACAATATAGCGAGGGCAGTCCCAAAAGCTCCAGCACCAAGCACCGCAATTTTAATCTTTCGCATAGACATCAAATTCATTTATTTTTGTAACATCTATTCTCGGGAAAACAGATTCATCAACCGAATTAACAGTTATTTTATCACGCACAGAATTATCTATTTGGTGTAAAATTTTCGACGCGGCAATCGGAGTAACAGGATCAAAAAACTTTGTTATCTTAATGATTGCCTCGAGAAGGATATACAAAACGTCCTGCATTCTTTTAATATCATTAAATTCCTTCAGCGCCCAGGGTTTCTCTTGGTCTATAAACTGATTAGCCAACGAAGTTGCCATTTCAATTTTCTCCAAATATCGATTAAAAGCATATTTTTCAACCAATTCTATCGTTTTTTCTAACAATAAATCTATATTTTGAACAAAATCTTTATCAGTTTTAGAAAATTTTTCGGGTTTTATTACGAACCCATTACTATATTTATCTACCAAAGTTATAACTCTTTTGCATAAGTTACCGTATGAATTTGCCAAAAACCCGTTATACCTGGTGACGAAACTTTCTATGGTAAAATTTCCATCTTCACCAAATGATAATTCTCGTAACAGAAAATAGCGAAGAGCATCAGAACCAAAAAGATTACAAAGTTTAACAGGATCTTGAACATTTCCTAGAGATTTCGACATTTTCTCTCCCTCGCTTAGCCACCACCCATGGGCGATTATTTGGCGAGGAGGGGTAATATTGGCTGCCATTAAAAATGCAGGCCAGTACACTGCGTGAAAACGTACTATCTCTTTCCCTATAAAATGCAGTGAGTTTTGCCAAAATTCATTATTATTTTGGTCTTGATTTTCTGGATAGTTATTACAGGTTAGATAATTGGCCAAAGCATCCATCCAGACATATATAACGTGTTTATCATTGTGGGGAACAGGGATTCCCCAATTAAATGTTGTTCTCGAAATTGCCAGATCTTTTAACCCACTTTTTACAAAGCTAATAACTTCATTTCTTTTAGACTCTGGGAATATAAAATCTTTATGAGATTCATAATATTCAAGAAGCTTATTTTGAAAAGCGGAAAGTTTAAAGAAATAGCATTCTTCCTTCATTATGACAACTTCTCTTCCATCGAGTGGGGATTTGCCATCAACTAGTTCTTCTTCAGTAAAATACGCTTCATTCCTAATGTCATACCAGCCGGAATACTCTCCGAGATATATATACCCATTTTGGTGCAAGGTATTCCAAATGTGACTAACCGCAACTTTATGGCGGTTCTCTGTTGTTCTTACGAAATCATCATTGGAAACATTGAGAATCGGTAAAAGTTCACGAAACAATTGCGATACTTGATCTGAAAATACTTGCGGGGTCATACCCGAACGTGCGGCACTTTGTTCTATTTTTTTTCCATGTTCATCGGTTCCTGTCACAAATTTAACACGTTTCCCAAGCATTCTGTTAAAACGGGCAAAAACATCACAGACTATTGTCGTATAAGCATGACCGATATGTGGCTTCGCATTAACGTAGTATATCGGTGTTGTTATGTATAATATCTCTTCCATTCACTTTGCATAGTGCGAATTTACGTAAAAAATATACATAAAAAGCTATATTTTGTCAAAATATATAAGGGAACATGGTGTTTGTAAATTTTATGTGTTTAAAACTCAGTTTATTGTTCATAAACTAATTCATGAGAAGAAGAATCCTCTAGAGAGAAATAATAATTATACTATACTCGCTCCAGTTAGTGAAGAGATAATTTTTTAAAACCTATCTCAAGAATTACTGATGTTTTAGGTACATTTGTCGATATCAATATTAACTGGAACAACTGTAATACATAGTAGAAAAATGTTTGTTTGCAAAAGTAAAATTTTTTAAAAAAAACTAAGAAATTTAGAGGGTAAATGGAGAAAGAATAATGTTTTTACGAACTTAAGCCATTATATCTTCTACAAAATGAATTTCGTTTAAATTATGCTGCCCCCCAGCCATAAATGCATCTTTGTTAAGTCTATTTACTTGATTGAGGATAGTCCCTTTGACATTTCCAGGATTAAGATGGAATACTATTTTTACATGGATCCCATATGGGACATATAGTTTTACAATCTCCTTTAGCTTTTCTATTTTTGATAATTTTTGATCTTTTTTTGAAATTTTTGGGAGAAAGCTTATATATTTTGGAAATTCTAACGATATAAGGTGGATAATTATACCATTTGTGCTATCCCAAATCTTGTTCCCTAAAATAGCATTTCCTAGAACATTATAGCTACCATATTTTATCCCAATTCTACTTAACTCTTCTGAGTTGGAAACTTTAATAAAACTGCCATTAAATTGCTCGATTTTAACTTCAACCTCGAAAAAACTAGAAATTATAATTCGAAGAGCTTCGGCAGATCTACAATTTCTCCAAAATAAATTTTGAGCAGATATTTTAAACTGGGCAGGAACTTGACTGTTATCAGAAACAATCCCAGAAAGTTTATTAAGGATATCTCCGATTTGTGATTTTTCTATTGGATTGGACGAACAATATATTACGTTTTTTTTATAAAAAAAATATAACAAAGATAACATCTTATTATTGAGAATATCATAGAATTCAGATACTTCATTTTTACTATATCTATTATATAAACTATACTCTTCAACGTATGGATCAGGAAGAGTTCCTTCTATCCCTGCAATCCCGCCAATATTTACCGTAAGCTCTGGTGAATTTGACTTAATACAGTTAACCGAATGTACTTCATGAAATTTCGATTGAAAATTCATTTTACTTTTTACATTTATATCTCTAATCGTATATTTCTTATCAAGAGCCAGGATGATATCAAGTGCTTTTACGAATGAAAATTTTTCAGGATGCCGTATTAATTTTTCTAAAATTGATATTTTAGGCATATATATTGATATTATTGTTTGTTTCCGTCTAGAATATCAGAGCATCCGCGATATTTATACATAAAAAAATGAAGATTTTTCAAAAGGATCTAACCGGAGCATATGTTGAAGTCTGTGCAGATAGCAGTAAAAAGGTCAGAGAAAAAACAGTTTCCGCAGCGAGGCAGTATAGGGATATAACAGTAATGGATGGAGTAGACGAAGGAAATGCTGAAGCGGACGCTATGTTAATTCATAGGATCCTTCAAAAAAAGGTTATTTATGGCGGATTTTCAAAAGAATATAAAAAAAAACTACTTCTGAAAATTCTCAATAGTGAAATAAGCATTAAGAGAGGAGAAATTGATTCAGTAAGTGCGACAAGGGATAGTTTGTTATCTTATTTTGGAAAACTAGGGATCTAACCCATGAATAACAATATCTGTAAATTTTTCTTTTATATGCTCTATAAGTTCCGTAACAAGATATTCCGGAGCAGAGGCACCAGCTGTTACGACTATATTATTAACAACTTTTCCTAATGTTTTATCCTCTAGTTCATTCTTTGAGTCAATTCTAACAACGGTTTTAGCCCCACATTTTTTAGCAATTTCAACTAATCGCATCGTGTTTGACGAATGAGATGATCCTATAATAATAACTAGATCCGTACTGTTAGTAACCGCCATCCTAATTGCTTTCTGTCTTTCTATAGTTGCATAACATATACACGTATCAAATGGGGATTTTATTTGTGGAAATTTTTCTTTCAATATGCTGATGATATTTATAGTTTCTTCTTTATTCAATGTTGTTTGCGTAAAACAAACTGCATCGAAAAATTCCTGTGGAATATCATTTATTTCGTCTTTATTTTCGATAACAAAAATACTATTTCGCTCAGCATAACCGATCATACCTATAACTTCAGAATGTTTTCTATGTCCTATTAATATTGTCTTTTTTCCCAAATCTGAGTTTTTTTTAATAGCTTTTTGAATATTTTCAACAATTGGACATGTTCCATTAATTATTATTAAGTTTTTTGATTCGCAAGTTTCTATATATTTCAAAGGAACTCCATGAGCCGAAACCATTATGACACTACCATTTGGTATATATTCGATTGATTCAGTTTTTATAACTCCTTTTTTGCTCATATGTTCCATAAAGATTTTGTTATGTATAATATCTTCTGTCACATATACATTATTATATTTATTTAATGTTTCATTTATTTTTTCTATAACTTTATTAACTCCTAAACAAAATCCCCTCGGACTCAGCACATAACAATTAATCACAGTTTCTAATTTTTTTTGGAGCTTTGAAAAATTATATGCCATTTTTTTGTATTTACTATAAAAGTTAATAATTTTTTTACTAATTCTGTTTGAACATGTATTCAGTTAACTGAAAAAAGTTTTGGTATCTAGGGCATGATATTGGGGAAAAAAAACAGAGCCTTTTTTCAAATTCTTTTATTTGATAAAAATGTAATTTTACAGAAGTTATCTGATAATACACTTATATACCATAAAGTGTTTGAATTTGAAAATATTAACGATATGTTTCTTTATATTAATAAAAATCCAAAATTACATATTGAAATCGTAATAAATAATGTTGATTCTTTAACTAAAAACATATTCTCAAATAATATGCGAAATATCGAAATAAAAGAAATGCTACGAACTGATATTTCGAATAAAAACGGTAATTTCAACACCTCGTTTTATTGTAAAAATACTAATTTAATTATATGTAATACAAATCTAAATAAAAATGTTATATCTGTTTTTAATCGATTACTTTCACTAAAAAATCATATGAAATCTGTTTCATGTTGGCCAATTTGGGTCGTTTATAATTATTTTTCATTTTTCAGTTTAGATTTTAGTAAATTTAGCTGCTCACTCTTTGTTATAAAGTATAATGGCATTTCTGAAATAATATCTGTTAGTAATCAGATGCAATTTATATGTCACAGACGTTTTGAAGAACAAGAATTCGATGAAAACGAAGAAATAGCAAACACATTAAAGTATAGCGCAACTTTCCAAAGAATTGATGTAACAAACATTGCGGTATATGTTATAGATCAAGAAACGCTTAATACTTTCGTGATTCCATCGAAAATTAATATGAATTTTGTTTCAAACGTTATTAATGAAAAAGCTTTGGTATTTGATGGATACTCCGCGCCTATAAAATTGGCTACCAAAACACTATGCCTATTATCAGTCCTAGGAATAAGTTTACAAACCTACAAAATTATCTCTCTGAATAAAAAAATAACTGAGGCGGAGATAGTAAGTAGTTCAGTCCCAGACTCTGTTATAAATGAAATGAATCTTTGGGAAAAAATCGGAGACACAATAATAGAAAGGGTTAATTTTTTTGAAATTGTTAAAGATATTGTTAAAAATACAGAAAATAAACAAATTAGTTTTCTCAAGGCTGCCGTAGATCAAAACGATGGAAGTGTTGAAATAAATATAGAAACTCTAGATAGAGAACAAGTTGAAGGATATACAAAAAGTATTTCTTCTAACGGGTATAAATTTTCTGTAAACGTTTCTTCTGAAGATGGAATAGTGTGTAGTGGAAAGCATTATTAAGAAGTATATAAAATATATTATGTGGAAGAATTATAGCGATATTGCTATTTTATTTTTAATTTTAGTTTCGTTACTGATAGTCTTTTATTTTATGAACTCTCATATAAATAATTTTGAGGAAAAATATCAAAAGATTGGGGAGAAAATTTCTTATGTAACTAAACTTAAAAGCAACCAATACAGGCTTGAATTTGTAAAAAAACATGGATTATCTGATTCACAAAAATCACCCGAGAAATTTCAAGAATTCATAGCGAAATCTGTAAAAAAGAACAAAATGAAGGTTGTAAACCTTAGCGAAACTGAAGAAAATGTAGAGGTAAATTTGTATAAAAATATTTACGAAATGGAGATAGTAGCTTGGCATGACGAGCATATTTTCGCGTTTATTAACGATTTATATGAATTTTCTCCAGGCTTTGTCCAGATTAATGAGCTAAATATCTCCCGGATATCGAATATTAATACAAAATCTCATGCTATAAAAATGGAATTATTATGTTGCATATATTATGTAAAGTAATTGTACTATGCTTTTTTGTAATCATGGATGGATATACAGATTCCCTGTTTATGAATGAACAAGAATCTAACCTTATTAAAAATTTTCTTGAGCACAAAAAATCGCCAAAAAAAGAAAACTTAAAGCAAAAAAAAATGGAAATTACTGGTATATTTTTCCTTGATAAAGAAACGTGGACAGTATGGATAGATAATGTTTCATACTCATCGATTGGACAAAAACAGAATTTTTCTATAGACGATGTTAATGAAAACGAGGTAACTATAACAATGAAAGATGGAGAAACGTTTATATTATCAGTTGAATCTGTTATTGAAAAGAAATCATAGGATTTTTAGAGGCTACAAAACATATGGGGGCGATTTTGATATAGATTATGGTTAGTTTTTATTTATCATCTTTGAACTACACTCTTCTTCTCTGGGATAAAAACTATAATTAAAAAAATATAATTTACTATTACTTTTTCTCAAAAAATTAACTAAATTTTAAGAATTTAGAGTGTAATCTTATTTATGGAACTGCGTTTTAAGTGTATTTGAAAAATGGCGGAAAGTAGGCAACATACATTAGATAGAGTTAGAAAACCTCGCGTTCACATAACGTATGACGTTGAGATTGGTGATGCTATAGAAATGAAAGAGCTCCCATTTGTCGTGGGTGTTTTAGCGGATCTTTCTGGTCATATTGAAAATCCTCTTCCTAAAATTAAGGAAAGAAAATTCGTGGAAATCGATCGTGATAATTTTCTTGATATTATGGAAGTCATTCATCCGAGGCTTGTTTTGCGCGTCCCTAATAAGCTTGATGATACAACTCCTGAAATTAGTATTGAGCTTTTGTTTAAAAATATGGATGATTTTCTCCCGGGGAATGTTGTTAAAAATATTCCAAAACTTGCTAGAATTTTTGAAAAAAGAACACATTTTAAAAATCTTCTGACAAAAATGGATGGGAATGATCCTCTCGAAGCTCTTTTAACTCAGATAATGAAAAATGGAGATAATCTGAAAAAACTTTTACAGGAGATTGAAGAATATGACGCAGTTCACCATCCGCAAGCAGAAGCTGCTGCGGAAGAAAACCCACCTGAAGCGTAGTAATTAAAGGGAGAAAACAAATGGCAGATGAAACGATAATCATACCAGAAGAGGCCAAAATTCTTGATATTTTGCTCCATGAATACAAAATGGCTAGGTTTTCAGAACAGGAAGATGCAGCAGTTGATCTATTAAGGGAGCTCGTACTAGAAGTGTCGGAAATGGCAGAGCCACCAGCTGATGAATCTATAATCACGTTTCTTGTGAGGAGAATGACGGAGATAGACGAACTACTGACTATTCAAACCAATGAGATTATACATCACCCTGATTTTCAAAAACTTGAAGGATCATGGATGGGTTTACATTATTTTGTTATGAATACTGAAACAAGTACACGTCTTAAAATTAGGGTTATGAACGCAACAATTGGGGATATTAGAGATGATTTAATGAAAGCCGTCGAATTTGATCAAAGCGCATTGTTTAAAAAAATATATGAAGAAGAATATGGAACATTTGGTGGCAACCCATATTCATGTCTCATAGGGGACTATTATTTTTCAAATCACCCACAGGATATTGCCCTTCTTGAGCTTATATCTTCTGTAGCTGCAGCTGCTCATACACCATTTTTGGCTGCCGCTTCTCCAGCTTTTTTTAACATAGATTCATTCGAAGCCTTGCCACTTCCAAGAGATCTAGCAAAAATTTTTGAATCTCCAGATTTTGTAAAATGGAACTCTTTTAGAAATTCCGAGGATTCTAGGTACGTTTCTCTTATACTGCCAAGAATTTTAATGAGACTTCCTTATGGACCAGAAACCCTTCCTGTCGAAGATTTCAATTTTTCGGAAAATGTTGGGGTCGGAGATACAACAAAATTTTGTTGGGGAAATCCAGCCTATGCTCTTGGCCAAAGAATAACTAACGCATTTGCTCTATATAGCTGGACGGCAGCAATTAGGGGTGTCGAAGGGGGGGGGAAAGTCGAAAATCTTCCTGCATACGTGTTTAAAACACTAGAAGGGGATAAAATGGTAAAGTGTCCAACAGAAGTTGCGATAACAGATAGACGTGAAAAAGAACTAAGCGATTTAGGTTTTATATCGCTTTGTTACAGCAAGGGTTCAGACTTCGCCGTATTTTTCGGAGCTCAAACAGCACAAAGGCCGAAGGTATACAATCTTGATGATGCAAATGCGAATGCTTCGATATCGGCAAGAATAACCTATATTCTGGCTGCTTCTAGGTTTGCACATTACATAAAGGTTATTATGAGAGATAAAATTGGATCGTTTTTAACCAAAGAGAATGTTGAACTTTATCTAAATACATGGCTTAGTTCGTACGTACTTTTGAACGATGACGCTCCTGCAGAAGCGAAGGCTAAGTATCCACTCCGTGAAGGAAGAATAGATGTGTACGATGAACCTGGAAAACCTGGGTCATATAAGTCAGTGATATATCTGCGTCCTCACTTTCAGATGGAGGAACTAACCGCCTCAATTAGGCTTGTTACAAACCTTCCAGCAAGAGCTGGATGATTAGGAGAAAATATGATTCGTTTCTTTTTTCCTTTGATAAAAGAATTGTATAGGTTGATTTGTGTTTTTTATAAAATGACTCTCTGTTTTGTTTCTTTTTGGTATTCAATAATTGCTTCTCAATTGGTGTTTTTTAAATCACAAAAATATAAAAAGAGATTGTTGTCTGGTTTTTCGCAAATAATGTTTGTACTATGTTTCGCTTCATTCACTTCAGAGGCAAACATATTGGATTTTGTTAAAAAATTAACTTTGATACAAGAACAGGAAAGAATATTACAATCCAAAGAACATAAGGAATTAAAAAATATCGCAAAAAAATCTCTCAAGTTTGTAGTTCTTATACATACTTTTAACGAGAAAGCAAAGAAGGATCACTTAATATACAATTCTGAGCTCCAACCGAGAGAAACTCCATTTTCATATGATCACGGAGTAACTAATGGAACAATTATTTCTAAAACTGGGTATGTTGTCGCTACATATGCTGGGGTAAAAAATTCATCGCGGATTATAATATCCCTTGATAGCGAGCTTAAACAAAACTCAATCGATTCGAAAATGATCATAACTGGAAGTGATTATGAAGCAAAAATTATTAGAGAATATCCAGAATTTAATATAACTATTCTAAAAATATTGCCCAAAAATGCTACTGAACAATTCCCGTATGTTACGTTTGGAAATATAAATGAACTGAAAAAATCTGGCGAAACAATTCTTAATAAGTCAGCTTTTTCATTAGGTAAAGCAGCTGGTAAAAATTTCGTAACCATAAACAAACCTACTAATTCGGAAAATACTTTCAGGGTTATTGCTTCTCCTATTGAGAATGTTGGTTATGAAATAATTGATGGAATTAGTTACTTAACTTTAAATAATTCTGTCCTTGGGACTTGTTTATTCCCAGAAAATTCCGGGGGATGCATTATTGATAAAAATGGAAAAATGCTCGGAATTCCAGATTATCAAACTTCAAACAAACTTTTTTACTTATCAAAATTTGTTGCTATTCCTATTGATGTAGTAAGAAAAGTCTGCAAAATTACAATTCCAACATTGATGGATAATAGTTTTGAACATAAACCATTTGGAACAACTTTTTTAGATAATCAAGATGGAAGAGTCTACGTGGAAACAGTAGAGGAGGGGTCTGAGGCAGATAACGCTGGAATTAAACAAGGTGATGTGATTTTAAAAATGGCTGAAAAAGATATTGCTAACGCAAAAACAATGCAAAATCTTATTGATAGGTCCATCGGAGATGGTAGCATAACGTTCAAAATTCTTCGAGATAATAAAAATGTTATTGATATAGATATTAATAGATAAAAACTCTCCATATTTCCTCTTTCTTTATCAAAGTTACAATTGACCTTTTTCTATAATATGGAGTAAAATAAAAGGTCTGATAGAATGGATGGAAGGGTGGCCGAGTGGTTAAAGGCAGCAGACTGTAAATCTGCCGACATCGCGTCTACGTAAGTTCGAATCTTACCCCTTCCACCACTTTAAGGATATGTTATACATATGTGCTAAGCGGGTGTAGCTTAATGGTAAAGCCCCAGCCTTCCAAGCTGGCTACGTGGGTCCGATTCCCATCACCCGCTCCATATTTAGTTTTATGTTTTTTGTGATTGTTAGAGCCCATGTCGAGATTTAAAACTCCAAAGTTTTGGTATAGTAGTGAGGATTCTTATATCTCAAAATTATTAATGCCATTTTCAAAAATTTATGAACTTTCTAACAGTTTAAAGCTTAATAATGCTATAACTAAAAAGATCAACAAACCGGTCATATGTATTGGGAGCATACTACACGGTGGAGCTGGGAAAACTCCTGTTGTAAAATTTGTCGCTGAACTTTTAAACAGAAAAAAATACAATCCGCATATTCTA
Organism: Holosporales bacterium; assembly: GCA_031269095.1. Taxonomy (GTDB): domain Bacteria; phylum Pseudomonadota; class Alphaproteobacteria; order RUG11792; family RUG11792; genus JAIRWI01. The sequence continues at coordinate 16,011 of JAIRWI010000030.1, read as the reverse complement.
GCTAGTGGAAAAGCGGGATACATTAGAAATGTTATGAGAGTTGATTCTTCTAAGCATTCTTACTTGCAGGTTGGAGATGAACCAATTCTTTCTTCAGAAGTTTGCCCAACTTGGATTGGCAAAGATCGTGTAAAATCCGCTGAAGCAGCTATATTGGCTGGGGCGGATATTATTATTGTAGATAGCGGTTTTCTGGATAATAGCCTCGAAAAGGATTTACAAATTCTAGTTATCGATTCAACGCAAAAATTTGGAAACCAGCACATATTTCCGGCTGGCCCCCTTATAGAGAGTATAAATTCTGGGATTCAAAAAGCTGATGCTATTTTAATTATTGGGGTTCAAAATTCTGCATTAGAAGAAAAAATTTATACACTAAAAAATAACGTGCCAGTATTTTATGCCAAAATGGATCCAGATAGCTCTGTTAATGTTAAAAAAGGCGATAAAGTTATAGCTTTTTGTGGTTTAGGATACCCGGAAAAATTTAAAAAAACTCTAGAGAAAATGGAGCTTAGTATTTTAGATTTTATTGCTTTTGCCGATCATCATCCATACACATTTACAGAAGTTCAAAAACTTATTAGAGTTTCAAAAAATTCTCATACTAAACTCGTTACTACTAGAAAGGATTATATAAAAATTCCCGAAATTTTCAGAAATGAAATTAATGTTATTGATATCAAACTTTCGTTTACAGGAAAGGCTTTTAGCGATATCATCCTGAAAGCAGCGGCAACTACTATAAAGTCACATTGAAGAACTCAGGGATGGGTGGTCGAGTGGTTGAAGGCACCGGTCTTGAAAACCGGCAAGGGGGAAACTCCTTCGTGGGTTCAAATCCCACCCCATCCGCCACTTGTCGTGTTTTAAAGAGTTATTATGGGGAAACCAGCCTACTCGACAAACAGAGTAACCAAAAATTTTTGTGAGATATAGCTGCTTTATACTCTCTCCAGTTAGCGAAGAGATGATTTTTTAAAACCTATCCCAAGAATTACCGATGTTTTAGGTATTTTTATCAATATCAATGTTAACTGGAACAACGATATAGTATTAAGAAAAATGCCGAAATCCCCCTAATTCCAGGGGGTATAGCTTTAAAAATCCTCCCTTGCTGAGTAGAATAAGTATAAATCAAAGGTTTTTCTATAAAATTATATATTTTACGAAGTAGGATATGCGTATTCATACCAATTGGTGACTGGATCGTAGAAGTGTTTGTTATAGGATTGAGCATATAAACTTAGAGGATTGAGCATATAAACTTATCTGCTATAAAATCGACACATCAACCCTAATTTGCCCTTCTGGAAGTTTTATATCTTTCTTGGTAGAAAATTCTAATGTTTCACCGGACATTATATAACCACTGCCTATTGCTTGCTCCCATGAGGAGATGTTATTTCCGTCTTCATTATATATAGTAACCCTAATTCCTTTGAGTTTTACGACATTTCTGTCTTCATTCAAGATATTCCCATTTATCGTTATAGATACAGTATCAGAATCCGAGGATGTCAAAGATTTATCAATAAAGTACTGAACATTAAGCATTTTAAGGTGAGAAGCCATGTTGCTAAACAATTTCTCTATTTTGTGAACTATATAAGATTTAAATGTATCCTTGTAATAAAATCCAATCCCGCCTCCAACTATAATTAACGTACACAAAAGTATGTATTTCAGTTTAAATTTTTTAGTTTTTGGTTTGTTTTTTAGTTTTGAAAGTTTATTAATTTTATCTGATACATCAGCCTTGAGAGGGCTATTTACCATGCTTTGTATATACGTATTCTTCAACCACCATTTTTTTTGACATTTACAGCAACGAAGCCACCAGCCATACCCTAGCCGTATATCCCCCATCGGTTTTGGAAGCGAATCCATATTTATATCATAACCGCATCCACAGTACGGACACTCTATCTTCATGATCTTATGGGGTTTACTAACGGCAATCTATCTATCAGTATGATACTCATTTAGATATTTTTCGACAAGTTTTTTGGATTCTTCAACCGCTGGCTGGTCGAATGGGTTAATATTAAACTCATTAGCTATGGCTATGGTTTCAATCATAAAGGTAGCCATCAAAAATCCCAGAGCTTTTTCATCTATTTGATCAAAACTAAATTCCCTAACGTATGCTTTTTTTCGAACAATCTCTATTGTTGCTTTTTGATGGCATTGCATAAGCTCGTTTATATTATGTTGATCCAGGTAGTTTGCCACTCTAATTCTCTCTGATTCCGCATTTTTTTTTTGCGTAATAAATGTATAGAATTTATTATTAGGGCCCCCGAGGAAAAGCTGCAACATTGAATGCTGATCTATTGTCCCAGTAGCACTCAGTGGAGTTATTCCAAAGTCATCTCTTTTACCAAGACTCTCGGAGATAAGCTGCACAACCCATTTTCCTAGATCACTCAAAAAATCTGAGTATGAAAAAATAACATGATGATTGGCTCCAGATCGTATAGCGTCGCTGATATCACCTATACTAATATTGATACTTAGAGCTTCTTTTGCCCCTTTTAGGAAAGAGGATATATCGACCCCAGCTATAAGAGCAGGAAGCATACCAACAACGGAAAATACTGAAAATCTTCCTCCAATATCACTTGGATGATCAATTACTTTAATATTTTTCTCAGTAGCTATTGTTCTTAGAATATTTGCTTTTGTAGTATTTTCCGTTACGATAACTGCGTTGTTTTTATAATTAAAATCTGGCCACATTTGAAAAAGAGTCAAAAACAACATAATCGTTTCTGTCGTCATTCCAGATTTCGAAATAACAATTATTCCTGTGTTATCTTGATTACATAGATTAACTTTATTTAAAAATGATAATGAATCAATATTTTCAATAAAATGTATTTTGGAATGGATTCCATCATGTTTTGCCTTAAAATTAACAAGAGTTTTGGCACCAAGACTGGATCCTCCCGTTCCAAACAATAATATATTTTTGTGTTTTTTATAGTTCTGAGCAATTTTTTCAATTGAAGATATATCTTCATCAATAACACTAAACATATGAAGGTTTTTCATAGTTTTTTCGAACTTATAAAAAACAAATTATGTTAATAATACCACAGTACGTGACACTATCTCTTTTGTTTTTTTTACCACACAACTAACATATAGAGTGAGTTTTTGTTCGTTTTTGTTAATATCTATATCTTCTATCCTAAAATCCCTGATTCTTGGTTCTAGAATTTTGATTATATTTTCACATTTTGTTTTAAACTTTTCTATACCGCTTGTTGTAAGATCAAGAGACAGAATGTCTTCTATGCCATAGTTAAACGGGTTTTTATCTATGTTTTCATATTTCCTCAATTTGCAAGAGAGTATATTAGATATTTCGGCAAATATACTATCTATATATTCATTACTTCCAGAACAGTAGGTTAACTTGTACTTAAACTTATCTAGGAAGGGCCTATCTAGCATAGATATAAAACATATAACTCAATGACTCCCTAAATTATAACACTTTTTTAAAAAATGTCTGTGATTATACATAAGTAATTCTTGGGATAGGTTTTAAAAAAATTATCTCTTCGCTAACTGAAGAGGTATATACCAAAAAGCGTTAAATAAACTAAATATGCAAAAGTGAGCTGATTTCAAGAATTGTAAGTAACAAATTTAGTAATTTACTATATATTTATCGATTTTTATTTTGTTTAAAAAATCTTCATCATGAGAAATAACTAGAAATGCTCCTGGATAATCACACAGTATTTGAATAATATGATCACGTGTTTCTGGATCTAGGTTATTAGTAATTTCATCCAAAATGAGTAGTTTTGGCGGATTGGCAGCAATTTGGGCTAGAGAAAGACGAGCCTTTTCTCCACCCGATAAATTTTTAACCTTTTCTTGAATTTCCTCATTTTTTCGAAATAAAAAAGCATTTAAATGTTCCCGGGTTTCTAAAAATTCCCATACTGGAGCCGCATCAGAAATAATTTCTATAACTGATTTTTCAAGATCTAGATTTTTATAAAATTGATCTAAAATACCTATATCCCTTAATTGAGGAGTATTCCAGTCTCCCTTTATTGTAACTGTTGAGTCTTTTAGGATCCCTCTAACAAGAGTTGTCTTCCCGCTACCATTACGTCCCATAATGGCAACGTGTTCTGGATAACGAACTTCTAAATTAATATTATCCCAAATAATGGTATCTTCGTAGCCGATACAACCATTACGAATCGATAAAACTGAATCTTTATGGTTTTTTTGGGGTATTAAATTAAACTTTGGAACAATAATTACAGGCAGATGAATTTGCTTTAATTGTTCTGATAGATTTCTTTTCTTTTGATCAATTGATTTTAGCTTAGTCCCTTGAGAAACTTCAGCTCTCATAGTTTTTAAATCTCCGACCGATTTCATCCATTTTTTATTTTCTATTTTTTTTACTCCCATGGCTTTACTTTTTGCCATTTTTTCCTGTTCTTTTATTAGATTTTTGTGAGAATGTTGTTTTTCTTGTTTAAGAAAGTCAATTTGTTTTATAAGGGACTGGCGCTTGTTTTGTAATACTCGTATATAGTCATCATATTTCCCCCGAAAAATCGTTATTTCGCCATTATCTATATGCCATAAAATGTCTACATAATTACGCAAAATTTCCTTTTCGTGAGTTACTACAACTAATGTTCCTCGATAAAACATAAGTTTTTTAAGAAGTCCGGCTCTATTGTCTTTATCCAAATGATTCGTCGGTTCATCTAACAAGAGCACGATAGGCTTGCTACTAAGAGCTATTGAAAAAGCTTTATTAAATCTTTCCCCCCCGCTATATGATGGATCAAAATCTGTTATAATCTGTGGAATATAAGCAGCAGTTTGTATTTGTGCGTAATCCGAGATCATTTTCAAAAGAGAAGATTTTCCAGTGCCATTTCTGCCGATAATAGCAATGCGATCCCCAAGAAAGATTTGTGTAGAAAAGTTATCGAAACACACCTTGTGTGGAAACGATAAACTGAAATTTTTGATACAAAGCAAACTCATAATTACTACCTCATGATATTAAACAGTATGTGTTCTAATTCTGGCTGTTTATATCCCCGCCATAGGGCTTTAAGAGATAGAATTCATTGTGTTTACGATTTCCAATATAACTTGCGTCTCAGTGTATCATATATTTAAAATTGACTCAATTTATTTTAAAAAACGACTATAGCTGTTCCAGTTAACTTTTGCATTAACAAATATACCTAAAACATCAGTAATTCTTGGGATAGGTTTTGAAAAATTATCTCTTTGTTAACTGGAACGAGCATAACTGTTTCACTTGATATTAGTATTAACAAAGACATTAAAACCCCTGTAATTCCAAGAAGTATAGCTTTAAAAACTAAACAGATCAACTATAAGCGTTTTTTTATTACTCCCTCAATAATTGGATGATAGTCTCCTCTTCCTGTATATAGATAAAAAAGCTATCTTGTTTTATATTCCTCTTTTTAGCCATGTAATAATTTTTTGAGTTATAGATTTATTTTTATCGAAACTGTTTTGGTTATAGGGAGAAAGACAATGTAAAACAGCTCCCGCTGTTGTTGCAAATGAAGATGTTTGAACAAAATCGTGGGATCCTATAGCTCCTATAGGTTTACCAAGTCTAAGTGAGAAATTTTTAAAAAACTTGTTAGTTTTTATAAATTCACTTATTCCAGAAAGGCGGCTTCCACCACCCGTTATAACTATCCTTCTTGCCATTACCGTATTGGCTATTCTCTTCTCTACGGCCTCTAGAATTTCTTCAAGTCGAGCTCTGATTATGGAATCTAGCATATTTTTCGAAATACTTTGCATATATTCTTCTCCATATTCGTCAATTTTTGGAACTAAACATTGTTCGTCATTTAACGAAGATGAAGACGTATTATCATCAACAACTCCTTGTACCCCAGAAATTCCATAGAGAATTTTAAGTCGCTCGGCATGAGATTTCGTCGTACGAAGTATAATTGATATATCGTTAGTTATATTATCTCCCCCTATTGGAATAGAGGTTGTATAAAGAAACGAATTATCTCCAAAAAATGAAATTGATATTGTTGACCCTCCAAAATCTATAAGAGTTACCCCCAGATCCATTTCCTCCTGAATAAGAACTGATAGCCCAGAGGCATAAGCGGAAGAAATAAATTTTTCTACCTCTATATTATTCCTATTTAAACAATTTTTTATATTTCTCAGGAAAATTTTAGAAGCAGTTATAACATGAAGAGTTGATGAAAGAGTTTCCCCGACCATACCGATTGGATTTTGAATTTCCTCTATATCATCTAGCGAATACGATATGGGGAAAACGTGAATAATTTCATTGTTTACGCAGTCTATATATTCAGATGTTTTAAAATTTAAAAGAGAGCCGATATGGATATCATCAACTGGAAGTTGGCCAAGTTGTATAGAAGATTTTATTATATGTGATTTTGTTGCCCACGATGGAAGAGCAATGAGAATAGATTTTACAGGCTTTTCCGCATCTTTTTCAGCAACAGATATGGCACTCAATATGGATTCTTCAAGCTTTTCAAGAGCAGTAATCGAATTTCTTTTTATCCCACTTGCAAGATGATACCCCGTTCCCAGAATTCTAATTGTTCTTTTGCTTTCAATTGCTTCAGAATCAATTTTTGAATGAGGTGAGTACCCCTTTGCTATCGCACAACAAACCTTAGACGTTCCTAGGTCAAGAACAGCAACTTCGCTTTTCATATCGATAGAATTCCTAAGCAATTTTCTGTGCAGTTCTTCTCAAGTTTGTACTATGATATATTGCTTTATATATTTTTGTAAAGAACTTAACGAAAAAGGAATTACGTTATGATTATACATCGTGTTACAGTTATTCTCCTTTTTAAATATAAAATCTATTATTTTATTAAAAGAAATAAACTAATGTTTTCACCGCAAATGTTTTTAACCTATATCTCTTGAAGTTACGTAGTATTGTTAGTTAATGCTAAGATCAAGTAAATCACTTATATATACACCAAAGGTACACACCAGCTATGCCCGTTGATAGAGCATAGCTGTTCTAATTCTTTAAGTAGAAGGTTTTGTCCAGGTATATGATAGACCAGTAACCTTACTAGTATAGTTACTAAGTGTAAGAGAGTCCCATGAAGTTATTCCTGTAGTGATAGTAAACGAAGCAGGCATAGTCATACCCTCAGCAGGTCTAAGAGTTATAGTCTTAAGCTTAGTAAGAAACTGACTAGCATAAGCATTCATTCTCCATTTACCAGCAACTGCTGTTTCTGGAGAAGTTGGTTCTGCACCTAAGGTAAGAGTAACTTCAGTCATAGGTGTTCCACTTGTAGTACCATCCTCTGTACTATAGAGAAGGTTCAGAAATGTATCACCTTGAAAATTATCGCAACAGTAGTAGAAATTATCAGTACTAGAAGGTTTACTAATCTTTAAGTTAGTACGTAGAGTTAGAGTAGAGGACATAAGATAGGAGAATGTCCGATTACCTGTAATTTCAGTTAGAGCAGGTAGATCTATTGCTCCTGTAGTTGCTTCGGCGAATGTATAATCACCTATAATAGTAGTTAATTTAGGTAATAATAGTGAATTACCATTAGTATTAAGAGAGTAGAATGTATAACTATTACTAATACTCTCTAGAAGAGGAATATCTATTGCTCCTGTTTTTACAAAAGAGAATGTCCGTTCACCTGTAATATTAGTTAAAGAAGATAGTTTTAGGTTTCCTGTAGTTGCAGAGTAGAATGTCTCATTACCTATAATACTAACTAACTTAGGTAATAACAGTGGATTACCATTAGTATTAAGATACTGGAATGTCCGATTACTATTAGTAGTGGTAATTCCATCAGTATAACCAATGTTAGTTAGAGAAGGTAGGTTTAGGGTGTTGATAATTGCATTCTCGAATGTACCATAATTACCTATAGCTGTAATACTCTCTAGAGAAGGTAGGTTTAGTGTTACTATATTGGTGTATGTAAAAATACCAGTACCTGTTATACTTTTCAATTCTCTAGCAGTAAAAGATGTAAAGTTAGTAGAGTTAATAGAAGAAGTACTATGTCCAAATTGATAGTCTGTACTAATAGTATCTAAACTATCAGGAGCTACAAAGTTTCTTAACTTTCCTGTGTCTGGATGAGCTAATGTTTTAACAGTAGCTAAACTAACATTATCCCAGAGTCCAGCATCAAGTGTTACTAGGTTTGGAAAACTAGATAAAGAAGGTTCTAAAGTTGATGTAAAAAGAGTTTTCAGGAAGTATAGACCTATAACTTTTTCAGGTGATTCAGTTATAGTTATGGTTGGGGCTTCTAGATAAATATTAAATGCTGTGCTAGATTCAACTAGGAGATAACCCTTGTCAGGGGCCGCCTCTAAAGTTTGTTGACTTTTAGTAATGGCATCAATAATTGATTTGGAAAATTGGTCTCTGATATAGGTATTGGCAACTGTTGTGAGAAGTTGGATAGTATTTTGTGTACTTCCTAGTTCTTTCTGTGTTTCTCCTAAGGTTCTTCGTGTTTCTTCTAGCTCTGTTTGTGTACTTCCTAAGGTTCCTTGTGTTTCTTCTAGTTCATCTTCTATTCCTTTAACGATTCCTCCAACTTCCCCTATTTTTCCAGCAATCTCAGCTTCTTTACTCTCCCAAAGATGCCTTAGTTTGCTTGTTTCAGAGCCAATGTTTGTTTTTCTAGGATTGGTGGGTACCCCCCCCCCCCCCCGAAGGGATGCTCTGTATACCTCTCATAATACGAGCTGCTCCTTTTGTTATTATATCCTCTATCTCATCTTCTGGACTTCCACAGTAAGGACCAGGAGTAGAAGCATTAGTATAGTTATTTATTCCAAATAAACCTAATATGATAAACCCTTTATATATGTACTTGTTCATAAAACTTATTTCCTCCTTAATATGTTATAATTATATTCTATCATTAAGAGGTTAAAAAAGAGTTAATGTTTGGGGAAAATATATAGATATTATTTATGTGAACAAATGAGTATAGTAGTTTTAGTTGACAGTAGTATTAACAAAGAAGCTAAAACCTCTATAATTATAAGAAATATAGATTAAAAGCTAACCTGTTGCTGGCTAGAACGAGTATAAACAGTAATAACCTGATGTTTTTTTCTGTACATTTCCCGGAATTGTATAGGTTTTTTTACATTTTTCCCCAATCATCAGCTGTGCTGCTGTTATAGCAATAGCTAATTATTTGATTGCCATGTGTTTATGGTAATTTTATAATCCCCTTAGATAAGGTTTGCCTTACGTGTTTCCCATGGGAAAAAAAATAATTAACAAACTGTATATTGGTTCAGGGCTTGTAATTGTTCTTATTATTTTATCTATTCTAGAAGATACAACAGTTTTAAAGGAAAAAATTCCCTTATTACAACTAGAACGTATAGTAAAATCCGCTATTATTCTTCTCCTTGCCCATGTTTTTATAAAATTAATAGTTATCATTCCAATAGATGAAATAAACAAAACAAGAGAAAAAAAATTATCAACAGTAATTAAAAGTAGTATAAGTATAATAATTTATAGTATAGCATCTATTATAATTATGACTGGTGTATACGGCAAATCAATAATAAGTATTAGCGCTTTTTTTATAGGTTCATGGGCAGTTATTGCTATTTCGGTTAAAGATTTTGCTGTAAATTGTGTAAATGGAATTCTTTTAGATTATACCTCTGATTTTGAGGTAGGAGATTGGATTAAACTCAAGGATGGGACAATCGCCAAAATATCAGATATGAAGCTTGCTGGAGTCGATTTGCTTTTAGAGGACGATACAAGTTTCCATATAACAAGTACAAGTTTTAATAGTGGGGAAATTATTAATTTAAGTAAACCAACGAAAGATTACGTACAGATAATTGAAGTTGTCCTCGAAGATACAGTACCTCCAGATACAGCTAAGCAAATATTAAAAAATGCGGTAATTTCGAGTGGATTTGTTCATAATAACGACGCAAAAGTTTTTGCGAATTCAGCAGAACTCTGTGGAATAACTTATCATATAGCCTTTAGGATAAAAGGAAGGGAATTTTTTAGGGACGCTAGGCATGCCGTTATAACTTCCATAATTAAATGTCTACACACTAATGGGTATACGTTATGCCATATATCAAGTGAGATAAAAGTACGTTTGGAAGCGAGTAATACAGCATCCACCATAGGCGAGATAATGCGCAATTCGAAAAACTAATTATACTATTTTGTATACTCATTCTAGTCGGCAATGGGTGATTTTTTAAGCTGCATCCCCTTGGAATTCCAGAGGGTCTTGGCATTTTTGTTGATACTATACTCTTTCTAGTTAGCGAAGAAATAATTTTTCAAAAACTATCCCAAGAATTATTAATGTTTTAGGTACATTTCATCTAATGCAATTAATTCGTTATAAAGATCTTCTGTTTTTTTATTGGAACCCAAACATTTAATTTGCTTATGTAGTTTTGCGATTTCATATTCTCCTTCACTGCAATTCTCCAACAAGGACTCATAGGCTCTTAACACATCTTGTCTTGTGATATCTTTTTCTGGTAACCCGGCACATTGTCGACCAACGTAGTCAGCGACAAAAACTGCTAAGGTTTCTCCTTTTCGAAGAATAGTAATATTCATATCTTCTTCTTCCTCTTCAGATTCACTTTCTTCACCATCAGCATTAGAATTTGGAGTACCACATAGAAAAAGAGAAAGTTCCGTTTCTAAAGGAGTACTATTTGGTTCTGGAGAAGGGGGGTTTGGATTAGGTGATCCAGGAGAAGGAGGAGACTTAGATAAATGAGACCGATATTCCGTTTCTGAAGGAGTACTACTTGGTTCTAGAGAAGGGGATTTTGATTTCATATAATCTATTGTTTGTAATTCAGTGCAAGTATTTTCTTCTATATCAGTATAAACGCCAGGATTGGGAAGAGTGACAGAACTAGCTGATACCGTAGCGGCGCATAAAAACGAAGAAAACCAAAGATATTTTCCAAACATAAAACCACCTTATTTTAAAATAGACAAATATTCAGTATACTACAATATTTTTTATAAAAACAACACTTAATTTTTACATTATCTTGAATTAATTATATAATTATTATTATATCCAATAATTGGTAATTAATTTACTCAAAAACCCATATAACAACAATTATATATAATCTCTCTAGCTAGCAATTGGTGATTTTTTAAGCTATAGCCCTTGGAATCTCATAGGTCTTGGCATTTTTGTTGATACTAGTGTCAAGTGAATCAAGTATATATAGCTGTTCTAGCTGACTTTAACATCGACAAAATTACCTAAAACATCAGTAATTTTTGGGATAGGTTTTGAAAAATTACTCAGTTGCTAGGAGAGAGTATATCTAAGTGTAAAGGAGGCGGATATAAAACAAGTTTTGTATCCACACACATAAGCGATATACACACACCTGGACCAGGTTATGGTATTTTGCTAGAATCCTCATATTATTCGAGATTGTTAGAGGTGTAATTATATATGTTGTTTTCATTGGAAGGTAGGCGTGCACTGATAACTGGGGCAAGTGGAGCAATCGGTCGAGCAATCGCTATATCGTTTACTCGTCAGGGAGCAGATATTGTTATAACAGGAACCCGTAAAGAGGTGTTGCTCGAACTCTCCACTTTTATAAAAGAAGATTCTGGGCGAAAGGCACATGTTATGTTATGTGATCTATCCAATACGACGAGCAATGAGATTGAAACATTGGTTGAAAAAGCGGTTATAGAACTCAACGGACTCGATATATTAGTCAATAACGCGGGAATTAACAAAGATATGCTTTTTGCCAAGATGAAGGAATCTGATCTTGACGATGTAATGGCAGTAAACTTAAATGCTGTATTTAGCTTAACAAAAAAAGCTGTTTCAGCAATGTCTGCTGCAAGATATGGGAGAATTATAAATATAAGTTCAGTTGTTGGATTTATGGGGAATATTGGGCAGGTAAATTATTGTGCGAGCAAGGCTGCCGTAATTGGTATGTCTAAAGCTATCGCTCTTGAAGTAGCGAGAAAGGGGATTACGGTTAATTGCATAGCTCCCGGTGCTATAGAATCACCAATGATTAAAAAATTATCAGACATGAATCGTGAAAAATTTTTAAACAAAATACCAATGCAAAAAATTGGGAAACCAGAAGATGTTGCTGGGGCGTGCTGTTATCTAGCCTCAGAAGAAGCCTCATATATAACAGGGCAAACAATACATATTAACGGGGGAATGCTTATGGTTTAAATATTAGTTATTGAAAAAAAAATGGATGATAAAGGCGATGTTTTTTGTATAGGCTAGAACGAGCATAGTTGCTTCAGTATGTTGATTTTTTAAAATATAGCTTCACTTGGCGTTAGTATTATAGTTGCTTAAACCGACAAACAAGCTAATACAAATAAAAAACCCTCACAATGATTCTGAGGGGAATGACTAATTAAAAATTAGATTCTCTGTTAACAGACTGTTTACAATTATGATTGTAAATCAAGGCAAAATAACGCAAATGTTTCTTTAAATACAACTAAAATGATATTGGAATCTGTAGAAAAACAGAAGGCTAGCGATGAGGTATGAAAAATTAGACAGTACATTTTGTGGTCTTTTAGTATTGGCTCTTCTAAAACTAGAACTTTGTTATACTCATTCTAGTTAGTAAAGGGATAATCTTTTAAGCTATATTCCTTGGAATTACAAGAATTTTAGATATTTTGGTTGATATTAATGTTAACTGGAACAACTATAACAGAAGCTAAAGCACTGTTGTTCCAGTTGGTAAAAAGATAATTTTTCAACCCACACCCCTTGGAATTACATGGGTTTTAGCATTTTTGTTAATTTCTAAAACAAGTAGCTTAACTATAAAATAACGGAAGTGTTTCTTTAAATATACTCGTGCCAGTGGTAATTATGTAATTTTATGATACTTTTTTAGTTTAGAAAATCTAGTATCTCTTTGACCAAAAAATTCCACCATTCAAATCAGTGTTCTTAGATACACTGATTTTTGTATTTTTTGATAGGTTTGTATCAATCGTAACTCCAGTTGTATCGTTTAGGGTCCCTCTATCGATCGAAAACCTAAATTTTCCTATCTTTTTCCCCACTTTAATATAGTTATCATCTTCCCCACTTATATCATTATGACGCTTTTTTATTTCGACTACATCGACAAATAAAATCCTTTTGAGTTTATCCATAATATCTCCAGAGGAATTATTGGTGATAGAAAGAATAGTAAACATTTCATTCGTCGATATTTCCGATGATGGTTTTTCAAAAAGCATATAAGAGAGTATCTCTTTTTCTGATATATACGGTTCTGAAAAGTATTTAATCTCATTTCCCATATTATTTTGAATAAATCTAGCTCCAATTTTCATATTTTCCATAGATCTGCTAGCAGAGACATCAATTGATATTTTGGAATCATTATTACCATCACCAGTAATGCCAATAATCCCATCTCCTAGATTAAAATTTTTTCCTACAATATTAATTGTTCCCTTTTCTAGAACTATCGTTCCTTTATAGTTAATGCCTGTTGATCCGTTTCCAAAAATACCAACTTCTCCAGTCCAAATGCTGTTAACCCCATATCCAGTTATATGCATGGGCACTATTTTAACCTTTACATCAATTGGCATACTGATAAAAGTATTTTTTAAACGCTTTTTATTGATAGAATTTTTCTTCGAGGAATTCACAATATCCATTCCATAGTTAGCCATTTTAACTATGTTAGAAATATCCAATTTCAAAGAATCTGTAATTAAATCTCCAGTTATTTTTACTTCCTTATTAATTTCCCCTTTTACCTCTAATTTTCCCGAAATTTTGGCATCTAAGCTCCTTATTTCCAAAAAATCCAATGACTTTATATCTAAATTAATGTTCATGTATGGGGTGTTATTTTTTAGATATATCGATCCACTCCCAGTTACAACTCCCCCTTTCTTCATATCGTCAGTTGCGTATATTTTTTCAATTACTAACTTACCGTTTTTTAAGAAAGTGCTACATTTTATGTCCTTAAGATATACTCCATATTTTGAATTAATGTACTTTCCATCGCTAACCTGAATAATTCCCGAATATAAAGGGGAAATAATTGTTCCCCCTAAATTTATATCGTATTTTATTTTGCAATTTAGCTGTGAGTGACTAATATCAAAAATACCCTTAGCTTTAACATCTATGCGGCTATTATTATTAATGATCCAATTATTTGCATATATATTCGCATTTACTATATTTTTCTTTTTAAGAAGATTATATAACATTTTTATATTTAACAAATGCTTTTGATATATTGCTTTTAAATTAATTTTTGGCAGTTCAATTTTATTGAATTTCCCGTTATTAAGATATAGGTCAAAATTCGCAGTTTGATTTTGTGTATTAAAATACCCAGATCCGTTTAACCTCCCTGAAATATCCTGAAAAATTTTACTAAGCTCAATATTTTCAAATTTCCACTTTCCCAGATCATTTGTGCCAAAATTAATTTTATCTACAAAAACTTTTCCTTCTCCTACGTCAATTTCTATCTTATCAATTTCTTCGCTGTTTATTTCAAATGGTTTAAATTTTACGATATTTTTGATTCTACATTTTTCTACCAATAGATTTTTTGTATCGTACTTTAATTTAGCATCAATGAATTTATTATGAAATTTTCCAGAAAGAGCTCCTCTATCATCAATATAAATGCATGTGGAAATATTCTGATCCATGTAATACGTATAAACATTACCGTAAAATTTCTGATCATTAAAATCAACTACACCGGAGACGGTAAGTTTTCCCTCCATATTAAGCTTCAATTTTCCAGTTTTTATAAAATACATGATATTTCCAATATCGGACTCAAATAATATATTGTCTCCAGATTTATAGTGAATAGTTCCTACATTATTAAAGTTTTCAATAACAATATCTTTAATTATTTTTTGATAAATAAGTGGAGTATATTTTTTAATATTAAATTTTTTGCTAGCTATATCTTTTTTTATAACAATTGTACTTATAAAAACTGATCTATCTGGGGTAAATTTTAAATCATCTATAATAACATTATCTCCAAAGCTTAATTTTTTTACAGCAAAACGAAAAGGGAAAAAACCAGAAATTTTTTCAAAATCCGCCTCAAAAATACTTTTTATAAGATATTTTTGGACTAAATCAAGTTGAAGAGGGGCTAAAACTATAAAAATTCCACCAAAAAACAAAAAAATAGTAAAAAAAAATCTTTTGCTGAGATATCTAATAATCATCATTGTTTATGTTTTACACTTACACACGTACACATACGCGTATCTCTAGTTTCTAAAAATAACTATATATTATAGTATTTTTTCTTCTTTTGAAAAATTTACTTAAAACTACTTTAGTTCGTTGCAGCAGTAAATGGCCCCGTCTGTGAACCAGTTATAAACTGTTTTATATACAAATTGTCAGTTGTTTCAAGCTCTTGCCTTCTTCCTTCCCATGCAATTTTTCCATCGTAAATCATGCCAATTCTATCACCTATTTTTTGCAAACATTTTAAATCATGAGTGATCGAAAGAGCAGAAATTCCCAAATCTTTAGTACATTCAAAAATAAGATTACTTATCGTACCACTATTTATCGGATCGAGTCCTGCCGTTGGTTCATCGCAAAATATAATATCTGGATTTGTAGCAAGAGCTCTTGCTAGAGCAACTCTTTTTTTCATCCCCCCTGATATTTCCTCAGGCGAGAGCATCGCGATATCGTTACCTAAATTGACAGCTTCAAGTTTTTCCAACGCTATTTTATTTGCCTTGGATTTTTGCATGTTATAGCCGTAGACTAATCCAAACGATACATTATCTAATATATTCATACTATCAAACAGAGCTCCACCTTGATACAAAACTCCGCACTTTAAAAGAATTTGCATTAGTTGTTTCTGGCTGAGTTT
>JAIRWI010000041.1 GCA_031269095.1 Holosporales bacterium | reverse complement strand
AATAAACCTAATATGATAAACCCTTTATATATGTACTTGTTCATAAAACTTGTTTCCTTTTTAATATGTTATAATTATATTCTATCATTAAGAGGTTAAAAAAGAGTTAATGTTTGGGGGAAAAAGGGGGGGATATTATTTATGTTAAGGAATGAGTATAGTGGTTTTAGTTGTCTATAGTATTAACAAAGAAGCTAAAACCTCTATAATTATAAGAAATATAGATTAAAAGCTAACCTGTTGCCAACTAGAACGAGTATATTATCAAAAAAAATGCCTCCTCAGCTGGTAATAGATTACTCTATCTCAGAGACTATAGAACCTGGGAATCTTCCCAAAATATCTTCAATGATTTTAGATTTATTATTATTATTATTCACATTGGGTTTTATTGAGGAAAGTACTTGCTTATTATCCACGTTGCTACTACTAGTATTATCATCTTTTGATTCTTCGTTGGTATCTTTAATCATAAGGCTCTCGATGGAGGGAAACGAGGCAGTGTGAGACATTATAACTATAGCCGCATTTAAAACTTGCTCAGGGTATTCTGTTATTTTAATAAGGCTACATTGCTTTAAAAATATTTGCCATATGTAGAGCAAATTAGATAAATCATACGAAATTGAATTTTTATCTATAACCTTTGTGGCAATCATTTTATACAAAAAACCCTGCAAATTTTTATAAATCATGTATGGATCTGCCCCATTTTTCAGTAAATTATCAGATTTTTCGAGAGATTCTTTAGTTTTTGCAGATAATATTAAATTAAGTAATTCCTCTATATCAGAGTTCTTCGCTCCCCCTATCATCTCCGTCACTATCTCTCTAGTAATCGATGGTTTATCAATAGCAAGCATCATTGCCTGCTGCAAAATGGACAGTGAATCCCTAACGGAACCCTCCGCCTCAGTCGCTATTAATTCTGCCGCTTCATTGTCGATAGTGACATTCTCAAATTCTGATATTTTTTTAACGTGCTCCATAATAGTTTCTTTGGAAACCGGACGAAGGTTAAACATCATACACCGTGATATCACAGTATCTGGGACCTTATTAATTTCAGTAGTTGCAAAAATAAATTTGACGTGATCAGGTGGTTCTTCAAGTGTTTTCAAAAGAGCATTGAAGGCACTTTTCGAAAGCATATGCACTTCATCTATGATAAATATTTTAAACCGCCCTGTAACGGGAGCATATTGAGAAGAATCTATAATATCCCTTATATCGTCGACCCCGGTCCTGCTTGCTGCATCTATTTCCATCACATCAAGGTGGTTATCAATATCCATTGCTCTGCATGATTTACATTCCCCACACGGAGAGCTCGTAATTCCAGTGTCACAGTTAAGGCACCGAGCAATAATCCTTGCAACTGTGGTTTTTCCAATTCCTCTAATTCCATGGAATATAAATGCGTGTGGAATTTTGCTACTGTCTATGCAATTTTTTAGTGTTTCGAACAGAACTTGTTGTCCTATAAGGTCTTCGAGCCTATGAGGTCTGTATTTTCTGCTTAGGACTATATACGCCATAAAGTAAACGGTAAAACTAAATCAGAGCAATGTTTAGAGTATACATATATTTAAAATCTTAGGCTAGCATAACAAACAACCAGGTGGCACGATGGCACCACCTGGTTGATATATGTGTGTGTATTACTTTTAGAATTCAGAAATTAGAGTTTAGAATTTGAATCCAAATTCCAGAGTTCCTTTAACTTCCTCAATTGCGAGTTTATGGGAAGAACCTGCTGCATAGACATCATGCAATGCATCTGTCTTGTATCCAGAAAAGTCCTTAAACTCGACTTCCTTCTTTGGAGAGAAGGTGCAACGCAAGCCTACAAAAACATTCTTTGTGAGCATAACTTTTGCAGCAATACCGATATCGAATCCAACTTTCCCTTCGCTCTTTTTCTGCTCCACAGTACCTTCTGATCCTTCTTTAGTAACTTTCGCATCAACAACATGTGGAGAAAGATGGGTTGCATCTTTATCAGCATATGTCACAATATAATCCTTAGCACTCTGCTCGTTTCCTGTAACAGTAAGCTCATAGTTCGTGTAAGTAACAGAGAAAACCGGACCAAACATCCAATTTCCAGCAGTAACACCAACACTGAGTCCCCCAAAGAACGCCCCTTTCTCTTGGAGTTTAAGACCAAGCGAAGAAGCAGCAAGTTGGGAACCATACTCAACTGAATATCCTGCTACATCATATACTTTCTTGCCATCTGTTGAAACCTTACTGACCTCAACTTCCTGTAGATTGAATTCGCCACCACCTTCGAGACCAACATAAAAAGAACCCGAAGCAAACTGGTAACCCAGAGCAGCACCAAAACCAAACTGGTTCTTGGATGAAGATATAGAGCGGGTTGCCTCGCCAATAGCACTATCAACCTTGTTTTTTGCATCAGCTTTAATTGCATCTTCGGCAGAAATTTCAGCAGCGGTTGAAGGTGTTTTGACAATCGCTGGAAGCTTCAAAGCTTCATATTGGTCATTTACATCGTCGATAATGTTAATGTCTTGAATATTAGTAAGATCGGAAAAGAACAATTGATAGATAAGACCACCAACTGTTGTAGCAGCAGCACCATCAGCAGCACCACCAGCACCAGCAGCAATCTGTGCAGCAGGTCTTGCAGGTATGTAATCAACTGTTTTTCCAGTTTTAACAATTTTCAATTGAACTCTTGGCCAACTTACTTCAGGGTTTGCAGCATCTGTTGTAGTAATCTTAAACTCTCCTCCACCATTAACAACAGCCTCAACACCAACAGTTTTTAAAGCAGCGAACAAGACACCAAGCTGTTTTTGCAAAGCTTCAACAGTTTTATCTTTATTCGCTTTTGTGTCAGCGACGTTACCAATAATGCTTGAGCCATGAGCAAGGGCAGGAATCCCAGTTAACTCTCTTAACACCTTCAGAGAAAACAACCCCTTACCTTCATCACTAAGAAGCTCAAGTGGGCGATTGTAACATATAGAACTAGTATAGTCGTTTATTACCTTCATTGCTTTATCCCAATCTTCAAGCGTCTTTTTCTCTTCTGCATTATAATCCGCCGTTCCCTCTGCTATCGTAGACCAAATCTTCGTACCCGTTAATTTCTGTGATTTTGTTGTAATTGTATCCTCAATTTTTGTGGCCTTCACACTGACCTTTGCAGCAATATAAAAACCATTTGCAGCTGAAGTGCACTTCTCAGCATTAGCGACCGAAATCGCTCCCAGAGCAAACAAGCTTACAGCCAACACTTTTTTTGTGTTCATAACTTATCCCTTATAAAAAGACAAACTCAAATTCTGTAGAAATTCTAACATTAGAAAATAGTCGCCGTCACCGTTTTTTAAACATGTATATAACCTATTTCTCAGCACCTGTGCCTTTTGTGTAACAAAGAGAAAAAAGATATGGGGGTTTTAGAAAATATATGGACTATTTTACACCCCCTTCCCTTCCACATAAACTGGGGAAAAACCAATATAAAACTTGAATAAAGTTTTTGGAAAGGCATTATATACATGTCACTAGGCAATTGGTTGATTTTTTTTAACTATACCCCCGAGAATTACAGAGGGGTTTGGATTTTGGTTTTTGGCTGATACTAAGATCACTAAAGCAACTGTATACCTTTTTTAACATACTGAGAAATTAGATTCTTTCTATGAGACCTAAAACAAATGCGTTTAAAAATCAACGATAACTCATTACGTAATAAAAAAATCAAACTTTTAATTGTGTTTGGGTATATATAGAATTTTGAGACTGTTTATCTAAGTACTAAGTGGAATGTATAGCAGTATACATAACAACAGTGAAAACACCACGCCAAATTTTAAAAAAAGAAGAGTCAGAAATTATAAAAAAAAACACCCCAAAAATCTTAGGGTGTTTTCGTAGGAAATTGTATAAGCGTTTTAAAAAACTACTCCAAACTCTAGAGTCCCTCTGTGAGAGCTTACCTTTACCTTATGATCCGCACCTGTTTGATATTGATCATGGATATATGGACTCTTGTATGCAGCGGTTGTAAATTTCAAATCCGCTTCTGGTGAAAACATGTAACGTACCCCGATAAATCCTTTCTTGCCGACCATAAATCTGACTCCAGCACCAACTTCAAAACTAATCTTATTCTGGGTTTTTTTCTGGGTTGTCGTTGTTTTTGTCGGAGTTTTACCACTCGCGGCTACAAGAGAAGTCTCTGTCGCATAAACATCGATCGAATTTTCTTCTTCTGCAAGATTAAGATACGTGTCACCTTCATAGCTTTTTCCTGTTACCCCAGGCGTAAAGCTCATCTCGTATTTTGTCATCTTAAACATAACTGGGATATAAAACACAAACGAATCCTTCGCATAACCAAGAGCTGGAGTTGCATGGAAGGAATATTTTTCAGAAAGGACAATCTTAGGCTTGCTCGAATTAACCGTAGTGTCATACGTCGTGGTGTTTGCTCCTACAAAATATGTATCACGCTTACTCTTATCTTTCGTTGCTACTTCTACTTCATCTGAAACAAACACAGAACCAGCCTCAAGAGCTACGTAGAAACCACTTCCAACAACTCGCTGTCCTCCAATTGCCAATCCAAAATTCATCCTGTTCTTCCCTTGGGAAAACGTTTCAGTTGCTGCTTTGATTTCAGCAAGCTGCTCTACTTCTTCAGTGGTATTTTCAACTGCAGAAGGATTTACTGGATTTTGATCAAGAGTAAGCTTATCTTTCAAAGCTGCATTTAAAGCAGGAGAATTAACTAACTGTTCCAGGGCGGCCATGAATGAGAGGTATCTATTTTTTGAGGCAGCATCAGATGTAACATTACCATTGACTGTCACTCCAATAACTAGCTGATCCAAATTAAACAAGGTAATTTTTCCTTTTCCAGGGATCTCAATAGCGACCGGAGTTGTAAAAATCAAATAGTTTTGCTGTGGTCCGACCCCTGGTATATCAAATCCTATTTCGATACCACTTTCTGACAAAAGCTGATTGCCAGCGTATATTTTATATCCATCTCCTAGGGCATCAGTAACTTCCTTTGCGACCTTACCGAAAAGATTTTTCACTTTTGCGACAGCTCCGACTCCAGCATTTCCCACAGGAGCTGCTACAAAAGGAATTCCACCTTCACCGATATTGGCACCACCTCCTCCATATTTCCAATCGATCCCAGTTAAGTTTCCAGCAACGTTCTTAGCAGGACCTCCATCCGTCCCTAAGGGCATATAATAACTGGTCCAGTACTCTTTAACTTTGAGAAATTTTTCAATTTTTTCATTCTTAGCCATAACATTCTTTGCTGTTTCGTCAAAACCAGCGACCACAGCGGTTTTTTTCCCCATAACCGTACCAGCTTTAACTTTTGATTCACACTTAACTAATGTCACACCGTATCCCGCAGAACCCACAATATAAAAACCACTAGGTACGGTTGTGTTTTTTTGCTGTTGCGTTACTGTAGTAAATTCGGCAGCCTCGCATATATCTTTGGAAGCGTGAACATTAACCACCCCGGATATAACGGTGGCAAAACTCATCGCCAACAAAATTCCATTCATTTTCATAATTATTTTCCTAATGTATAAAACACTCATTCCTAGGCTAATATTAACCAAAAGTTCAACAAACTTCACTAAAAGAACTTTCTGGTCTCCATATTTTTTACTACCCTGTGCTTTCTTGGTAACTCATTGATAAAAACTTAAGTTTCTTGCTTCCATTATGGATAAATTAAGTAAAAACCATTTCCTTTAGAAAAACACTTTAGTATATTAAATCGATTTTTCAAATAACTTGAAAAGATGATATAATATCAAAAACATTTATAAAATTATTTTATGTATTATTTGGCAGATTTTAGAAAAAAGTGTTAAAGCGTCCAAAAATTTATACAATATTTGCAAAAGTGTAAACATTTGGAATTATAGTTATTTAAATTTCAAGCTGAGTAAATTTTAAACCTATTTTTCTAAAAAAAATTAAGTCTTTCGTACTTATATTAGCTTGTTTGTTAAGTTAATCGAGCATATTTTGAAAAATTAACTTCTTGACAACTAGAACAAGTATATCAGAGTCTAACTGGAAGGAATGTGAAGTATAGTTGTTTAACTCGACAAATAAGTGATTTTTGAAATCACTTCCCCAGAATCATTGAGGATTCTGTATCTGTATTAGTTCGGTTGTCGGTTTAATCTGGTATATAATTCTGTAAAAAGATTCTGGGGGGGGGGGGGGTAATGTAATATTTTAATTATTTTAATTATTTTAATTAATTAATTTAAAT
>JAIRWI010000009.1 GCA_031269095.1 Holosporales bacterium | reverse complement strand
CTTAAAGGTTTCCTTTTTTATACCACTTACTAATTGTTATTGCAATTTCGAAAGAGGTCTAATCTAGTTAGCAGAGAGATAATTTTTCTAACTACATCCTTTGGAATTACAGGGGGTTTTTGTGTTTTTGTTAATACTGAAGTTAAGTGAATCAAGAGTATAGCTGTACTCATTCTAAACTCTGTTAACAAAGTTCCAGTTTTAGAAAAACCAATGCTAAAAAACCACAACTAGCCTTTTGTTTTCCTAAAGTCTCTAAAAAAGATTCTCAAATCTATGTCTCTATTTATACTCGTTCTAGGTTGCAATAGATTAATTTTTTAAAATATATTTCAAGGAATTGCATAGGGTTTAGCATTTTTGCTGATTCCCCAAGTAAAATAGCGAAACTATATAAATACTTTCATCAAAAATGTATTCAACCTTTCTGTTTCGCTTATTCGGAATACAGACTCTAATATCATTTTAGTTGTATTTAAAGGAACACTTTCGTTATTTTAACTTAATTTATAATCATAATAGCAAACAATCTGTTAACAGAGCCTATACTCGTTTTAGTTGGCAATATAATGATCTTTCAAAACCTCCCCCCAAGAATTACTGATGTTTTAGGTACATTTGTCGAAGTCAAGGTTAACTGGAACAACTATAACATATATACGACACTTCTTATAAAGAAGGTGCCTGAGGTAAAAAACCAACTGTTTGTGTATAAATGAATTTATATAGAATATAATGCTTTGAAAAGGTTTTGTTTTTGCAAAAAATGAACACGAAAATAATAAGAGCTCTGATATTTAAAGAACTCAAACAGATAATACGGGATCCTAGTAATTGGCTCGTTTCGTTCGTAATTCCATTGTTATTATTGTTCGTTTTCGGATATGGGATGTCGTTTAATTTAAAAAATATCGGGGTAGATTTGGTTTTAGAGGACAGTAGCGGGAAGGCTGCTCTGGATCTTGCTAATTCGTACATAGATTCAGAATATTTTGTAACTAATGTTGTTCATTCTATGGAGGATGCAAAAGGGCATATGGAATCTGGAAAAAGTTGCGGGATTATCAGAATTCCAGAGAATTTTTCTAAGAGTTTTGCAAAAAGAGATAATAAAACAGCAATTCAGATAATAGGGGATGGAAGTGATCCGAACACTGCTAGTTACGTTGAGGGATATGCTCAGGGGATTTTTACAAAATGGATGTTGTCGTCGTCGTTTAATCAATCGTCTAAAAAACCACTATCACCAACACTTAATATAGTGGATAGGCTTTGGTTTAATCCATCTTCTGAAACGGTAAATTTTATAATTGCTGGAATTTTGACGATGATACTGTCTATTGTAGGAACTTTTTTAACTTCACTTGTTGTTGCAAGAGAGTGGGAAAGAGGAACCATGGAGGCAATGATAGCAACACCAATTTCTATTTGGGAAATCATAATTTCTAAAATTATTCCATATTTTGTATTGGCTTCCGTATCGTTTATTTTGGCCATTATTTACTCTGTTTCCATATTTAATGTTCCAATTCAGTGTTCTCTTTTTCCGATGGTATTGTTAAACTGTGTCTTTATAACAGTTTCACTCTTAATTGGGCTTATTATTTCAACTACAGCTAAAGATCAGTTTGTTGCTTCTATGGCGGCATTTTCGATTACTTTTATGCCAACGATGATGCTTTCTGGTTTTATATTTGAAATAAAAAGTATGCCAATGTGGATACAATGTTTGACATATATTTTTCCAGCTAGGTATTACGTTTCCAGCATTAGAACGCTTCTTATGGTGGGGGATATATGGACGGTTCTTTTGAGAGATCTCGCCGTTCTTTGCTTAATGATGGTTGTTTTTTTCTTTATTTTAAAAAGAAAAACAAAAAAGAGCGTTGAGTAGTTATTTTTTTTATGTTTTATGGAGGGGAAAAAAAAGGTGGGGGGGACTTCCTATAGAAGAAGTGGCTTATAGGTAATTTTTCTTTTTTAATGTGAGTGCAGAAAAAGTACTTATTTCCAACATACTCAACTTCCATTTCACTTTTCATTCACAGGCTAGCACATTTCTGCAAAAATCCAACTTCTCAGTATGTTTAGGGGGGATCCCCCCTCTCTTATAACAGTAACCTATACGCAGATGTGTGTTATCAATATTTTACTTTTAAGCATCGCTGTTTTCCTATAATATCTCGGATATGGTGCTCTGCTATGATGCGGGCGTAGTTCAATGGTAGAACACGAGCTTCCCAAGCTCGCAGCGTGGGTCCGATTCCCATCGCCCGCTCCAGATGATGTATTATTTATTGCCATGGAAAACGATATAGTAAAAACTTGGAAGCAATATATGCTGTTTTCGCTAGGTTATTCCAAAAATACAGTGAATTCATATACTTTTGATGTAATTCTGCTTCAAAACTTTTTAAAAGACTATAGTAGTAGCGAGATTAATTTAACAAACGTTACAAAGCAGTCTATTAGAGCCTGGATTCTATATAGATACCAAATGCAAAGTAATTCTCCAAGAAGTGTTGCTCGTGGACTTTCTGCTATAAAAACCCTGCACAAATTTATGTTGGAAAATAAAATTATAGAAAGTAGCGAAATTCTCAATATGAGGCCTCCAAAAATTTCTAAGACATTACCTCGACCACTCGACGTTGAAAAATTAAACAGTGTTATAGAAAGTGTAGACACTCTAAAAAAGAGTGACTGGATTATCAAAAGGGATAAAGCATTTTTGGTATTAATATACTCAGTTGGTCTTAGAATAAGCGAAGCTCTTGGCTTAAAAACAACAGAGATACTAGATAATAAGAGTGGATTTTTAAATATAACTGGGAAGGGAGGAAAAATACGTATGGTTCCTTTAATTAGTTTTGTTAAAAGCATAATGCTGGAGTATCTCGACATAAGGCCGCACCAATCTGAATACCTTTTCACAAACAGATTTGGCAAACAACTTCATGAAACTTCAATACAAAAACTGTTAGTAAAATCAAGAAGGCAACTTGGTTTGTCTGAAAAAATAACTCCTCACGCCCTTCGTCATACCTGTGCAACGCATATTATGGAAAATTCGGGAGACCTTAGAGGAATACAGGAATTACTCGGGCATACATCTATCAATTCAACAGAAATTTATGCAGATATAACTAGGAAATATATCACCGATATTTATGAGAAATGCCATCCTTTGGCAAAACCAATAAACAAACCGAAAATTAAGCTTTAGTATATAACTGTTCCAGCTAATATTGATATTGATAAAAATACCTAAAGCATCAGTAATTCTTGAGATATGTTTTGAAAAATTATCTCTTACCTAGGGGGACTGAGTTACTAACTAGAATGAGTACATACCCAGATGGCAGAATTGGTAACATAAGCAGGTTTTTTTTTAACATATCCATCATTGGAATTTTTAAGGATAACAGAGATTAATTTAATTTTAAATATTTTGTGACAATAAGATTCTTATCTGAATCTTCTTCATCCAGAATATCGTTTCCATCACCTAAAATAGGAACAATCCGTTCAAAAATTTTCCCAGCTGTTGGGGCAGCGTTCCATCCTGCTGTTGCATACCCAAAAGTTTCTTTGGTTGGTTTTGGATCATCAAGCATAACAACTAACATATATTTTGGATCTTTCCTTGAAAATCCCCCAATAAAAGTTGTTATTCTTGAGCGATTTATACCAGAACCATACCCTCTTATGCCAACTTTTTTATACGCCGTTCCGGTTTTGCCAAAAATTTCGATTCCTTTTACGCCAGCTTTTCTAGCGGTTCCAAAGCATATTGTTGCCCTCATCAGATCTCTCATTATTTCAGATGTTTTTTGAGATACGACAATCTCTTGTTTATGCCTTTTTTCGAGTAACAACGTTGGACATGTTTTTCCCTTTCCCCCTACGACGGAGGTAACAGAACTTAGAAGCTGGAGCGGGGTGACCGATATTCCGTATCCGTACGATAGAGTCATCGACATAGGTAAGCTCCAGTTTTTTGGCACTATCGGCATACCAACTTCTGGGAGTTCCAAGTTGCATTTATCCAAAATTCCAAAGCTTTTCATGTATTTTTGCTGTGCTTCTATACCAAATTGTTGAGAAATTTTAATCGCCGCAATATTGGAAGAGAAAACAAACGCTTCCGCAAGAGATAGAGATCTGTTTTTTCCCCTAAAATCAGTTATAGAAAATTTACCAATTTTAATGGGAGCTGTCGCGTCAAATTGAGACCCAAGATTTGCTATTCCTGTTTCGAGAGCTATAGCGGTATTTAGTATTTTAAATGTGGATCCAGGCTCGTATGTTCCTAAAGTATTTCTATTAAACATAGAATTAATATCGTCATCTCTTAAATAATTTGGGTCAAAATCTGGAAGTGATACTATGGAGATTATTTCCCCACTAGTACTCATAACCATGGCATTCCCACCTATAGCCCCAAATTTCTCGACAGCATTTTTTAGCTCATCATAAACGATCCCCTGGACTCTCACATCAAGAGATAAGGTAATTTTTTTTGATTTCAATACGTCATCAAATTTTCTTTCTATGCCATACATCCCATTTCCATCAATATCCGTTCCCCCGACGGTGTGAGAAAATAAATTCCCATAAGGATATATTCTTTTATAGTCTTTTCTAAAACAAATTCCGGGCAATCCTAAATCCATTATTTTTTGCTGAGTTTTTGGAGGAATATGGCGCGCCAGCCAGACAAAACGTTTATTTTTATCGTAAATTTTTTGGCTTATCTTTTCGATATCCGGCATCCCCTCTACGAGGGAAAGCTTCTGCGCCGTTTCCTGTATGTTAATAACAACGGCTGGATCTGCGTAGCATGATGCAGTAGCAATACAGGTTGCTAATACCTCTCCATTTCTGTCAGTTATATCTTCTCGGAGAGTTGCTATAGTCTCACTACTTTCTTCTGCACTGCGAGATTGCGATGGAATATTTTTAATAACCATGACATCGAGGAGCCTATATGAAATAGCACCAAAAACAACAACACCGAAAACGCAGGAAAAAACAGCCCTTATTTGTAAGGCCTCCATAAGAACCGGATGCTCTTTAATTTTTCTCCATAACGAGAAACCCTTAAATGTTTTCATCATTGCGTCTCGTATTTAAAAGATAAAAAGACATATTAATCAGCGTCCCCCAATATTATCCGATCCAAAAGAGAGTCAAAATCATCGTGTTCACCGTTATTACTATTTTCTGTCTGTTCGACACAATCCACCCCTACAATCCTATCGTAACTTATAATTTGACTATTGTTAAGTGGTTTCATGAGTGGTAAATGTTTTTTTGCTAATTGTTTAAGTCTTTCTGGATTATTAAGATAACTCCATTCCGCATTAAGTATTTTTATATCATCTCCATATTTTTCATTTTCTGCTTTAATAACACCAAATTTTCCCCTCAAAGATACTACTTCATATTTCAAACGGGATACCCCAACTCCAATGATAAGCAATATAACAATCGACAAGGCAATCCCTTTATTCATTGTATATGAATCCTCTCATAACAGCGGATCTTGATCTTGGATTACTTCTTATTTCGTCTCTCGATGGTTTTATAACCTTGTTGTTTATAGGTTTTATATTTACATTATTATTTTTTTGCCACAATTTTACTATCCTGTCTTCAAGAGAGTGAAATGATATCGTTACAATTCTTCCTCCATCTTTTACTAATTCAGGTATTCTAGAAAGTACATTACTAATTTCATATAACTCGTCGTTAACGTAGATTCTAATTGCTTGAAATGTTCTAGTAGCATTTTCAATTTTTGAAACCTTCTTATTTCCAAAAACATTATCAATAACGGATTTTAGTTTAAATGTAGTATCTATTTTGTATAAACGTCTTTGCTTTATAATATTTTTTGCTATTTTGCGCGCTTTTTTTTCATTTCCATAGTTATAGATTATATCGGAAAGATCGGATTCGCTATACGTATTAACAACCTCTAGCGCTGATATATTATTAGCAGATAAAAATGGTGCTGTGTTTGCAGTTGATGATGACATTCTCATATCGAGAGGGCCATCATGTGTAAAAGAAAAACCTCGTGAAGCATCATCAATTTGAAACGATGAAATCCCAAAATCAAATAATATGGCATCAATTTTTGTTGGAACACACAGCTCTGAAAATTTCATATTTAAAAAACTAAACCTACCTGGATATTTTTTTTTTATTTCTAAAGCTCTTTGTGCGGCTTCATTATCCCTGTCAACTCCGGTAACGACACAGGTGCTTTCAGACTCCAAAATCCCAACTGTGTGCCCACCACCTCCGAACGTTGCATCAACCACAGTATTTCCTTCCTTTATCATCAGAAGCTCTATTGATTCCTTTAATAAAACAGGTATATGTCCTGCCACTTCTTGTAAAAAACAAAACAAATAATGAGCGGATTGTAAGCAAACTTTAATAAAAATTCAATATATATTTTAAAAAACGTGATATAATCCTCCAAAACAGAAATTTTATTACAAATACTTAATGAAAAAAATTTCTAAACTCACCCTAACTTTTTTTATTTTTGGAATGAGTTTTTTATATATTCCAATATTTTTTCTTATGTTTTCTTCATTCAGTGAATCGGGAATACCCGGAATTTGGACAAAGTTTTCATTAAAATGGTTTCAAGCTATCTTTGATGATTCAGAGTTATTAAAAGCAGCAATAACTAGTCTCAACATAGCCCTATTTTCTGCAACTGGAGCTACGGTTCTTGGTGTTCTAGCGGCCGTTACAACAAGCAAAAAAGAATACTTTATAGGGAAAAAATTTTTAGTTAAAACAATTCATATGCCAATTTTTATGCCTGAAATTATTACAGGGTTCTCTATGCTTATGCTTTTTATTTCTATTGAAAAAATAATGGGATTTTCAATAAAAAGGGGAATGATGGCAGTTTCGATTGGTCACATCATGGCTGCTATGTCTTATATTCACACGACAATTAAGTCACGTCTCCTTGATCTTGAAAAATCTATTGAAGAAGCGGCCATGAACCTTGGGGCAACACCTCTTAAGGTTTTTATATATGTAACCATTCCTCTTATAAGCGAATCTATATTTGCTGGCTGGCTACTTGCATTTACGTTATCTCTTGACGACCTTGTTATAGCCACTTTTTTATCAGGACCTGGAACTACTACTCTTCCAATACTTATATTTTCGAACATCAAAATAGGGATAACCCCCATCATTAATGCGTTTTCGACCTTGCTTATATGCGTTATTTTCCTTTGTTTATTGGTAACACACCTCCTATACCGCAAAAAAAGTTAATAATCTCTTAACTTTTTCACTAAATTTGTTGATAAAGTTGTTAATAACCCAATTTTATATTCATTAGTTGCTGCTTTTTTTAGCTACTTGCATAGATGTTCAATAGTTGCACATTCTACAAAACCATTGGAAATCCTGGGTTTGAAATATTTTATATTTTATAAAAAAAATATTTCCCAAAAAAAATATTTTTAATATGGTTTGTGAATATTTTTATACTTTTCTGCTATGTCATAAATAGCTCAAACTTTCTCAATACCTAGATCTACTCAATTTTATGTTCATTATAATGGCTCAAAGATCTAAAAGTGCTATGTATTTTCGATTCAAACATGATTACCAATATATGTGACTAAATATACAAAAACACAGTAAAAGGTTGGATTTCTTATTACGTCGTAATGAGTTATTGTTGATTCTTAAACACATTTAGTCTTTTACTTTGCCCTATAGTTATTCTAGTCGACTTAGGGATTAACAAAAATGCTGAAATCTATACAATTCCTTAAAATATATTTTAAAAAATTAACCTATTGCCAATTAGAACGAGTATACTCTACGTAGCTGGATAATCTTTATGAGTTATTTTCCTCAAAAACATTGAAAGTTTTGTGTTTGTACTAGTTTGTCGTTTTAACTAATAGAGTATAGTTGATTCTTATTTGACACTGGTATTAACAAAAATGCCCAAATTTATGTAATCCCAAGGGGGGTAGTTTCAAAAACCCCCCATTGTTAACTATAGAGAGTATATATAATAATCTTGTTTTTTTAAAATAAAATATAGTATATATAAATATATATGTTAATATTATAATATATAATACACTTTTGTTCTAATGGATACGCTATGTTACAAAAATCTTTGGCTGGATCTATATTTAGTTTTTTGGTAATTTTTATATCACAAAATCTTTCCGCTAGTAGTTTTGATATACTTCCAGAACAAGGGTCAGGATTTATCACAATTCCTATTGAAGTATTTAGCGAATCACCACAATTAGCGCCGGATTATTCTGAAACAGAATCAAAACCTACAATAACTCCTAATAAAAAATTTAGAGAAGCTGGCAGAAAAATTATTAGATTGAACCGGATTAAATCAAGTTATTTGCCTTCAATTCAAACTGGTTATTCATCGGATCAACCAGCTACTGATGCAGATGAATCTTCTCTTTCTGAGGGAGTTTTGGATATGTCTGATGGAATGGAAAGTGCTTTAACTTCAGAAAAAAAACCAACATTTAGAGAGATAGCTTTAATGGTTCAAAGGCAACGTGAATTAGAAAAACTCAAAAAAGCGCTATCACGTTCTACATCCCCTAAGGAAATATCCTCTTCTATACAAACGGAAAATCAAATTCAAATCGATTTTTCACCTCCTCATAGCAGAGCATTTGATTACTTAGTTGAAATAACCCCTGAAAAAAAAATAGGAAACGAACTATTAAGAATTAATCAAAAAAACAAAAAATTTGAACTACTATTAGAACTGTATATGTGTGGAAAATTAATGGATGACGAAAAAACTAAGCCAGATCTGACGCGAGAGGTAGCTTCAGAAAAAAGCTATAATAAGTATGTAACTGCACTATCCACATTTATCGGCGCCGCTAAAATTGCGACTCCATTGATTGTAAAACGGGTCGTAACAAGTCTATCGGAACTAATACCTAATCCAGTGATAGGTGAAATCGTTTCAGGAATTACTGGCACGGCAATAACTGCCATACCACTTTTGATTGATTACGGACTTGGTAAGTATAAAGAAAAAAAACAGAAAGACATTAGGGCAAAACTTATGAGATTTGGAGATAGCGGGGGCAAAGGAGGAGAACGGGGAATAATATTAAGTGTGGCCAATAAAGATATATTGGACGATATAATTCGGGATATGCTATCAGTTTTTGATAATATATCAACGTATATTAGATCACGTTCTGAAATTTTTTCTATAGATGGAGAAATTCGATCAAATCTCACATCACTAGAAAACTCAATAACAGTATTAAAAAAGGCAACCGAACCAGATGAGCTGTTCAAATTTTTGTTAAAAATACCAAAGGTATCTACTGGTCTTGCCGCAGGTTTAACAGCAACCTTTGCAGCAATAAACCCTATACTGCATTCATTTCCAACATTGGATCTAGATTTATCATATATTTTCTTGAATGCATCTATTCTTTTATCTGGAACCTATGATAATATTATAAACTTTGATTACAAAGCCCAAAACTCTGCGCTCGCTCTTCTGGTTTGTGAAGGATACAAAGAAATGTGGGATTTTTGGATGACCGTATTACAAGAATTAGATTGCCGAGAGTAGGAAACTGCCATATACCTCGTTGCTTTTGGCTTAGGCATCAGCAAAAGTGCTAAACCCCATATGATTCCTTGAAATATATTTTAAAAAATTAACCTATTGCCAGCTAGAACGAGTATACGCAGTATAAACTGTACTGTACTCTCTCTACTTAACAAACGGGGGGTTTTTAAAGCTATATTTCTTGGAATTACTGATATTTTGGGCTTACTTGTTAATACTGAAGTTAAGTGAAATAACTATATCTTAAATTATATTGACGAAAGCGTTGTAAAATGATACAAT
>JAIRWI010000019.1 GCA_031269095.1 Holosporales bacterium | reverse complement strand
ACAACAGACAACTGAAGAAATTGGATACTTTGTCCTTGGCTCTGGGGCTGCTCTCAACATTTATATATACACCACAAAAAGTAGTTTAAACATAACTGAATCACCTACAAATATTATAGCTATGTATTTCCTGAGAGCTCCTGCTTTGGCTTTAAATCTATCTAGCTTTACTAACTTAGTAACACTTGATGCTGGAGGTTGGGATAAAAGTAAGGTTAGTTTAGATGACATAAAAGCAAGGGCTCATCCAACTTCAGGAGTATTAAAAAACTTTGTAGCTCCTGATAACTTAGATACTATTAGTACAAACTCTCAATTTGGAGATAGTACCATTGCTAACTCTACTAAGTTTGATTCTTTTACTGCTAGAGGATTGAAAACTATAACAGGTGTTGGTATTTTTAGATACGCAGTAATAGATACACTAAACCTACCTTCTCTAGAGAGTATTACTGTTACAGGTAGTTTTGGTACATTAGAGAAAGCAACTATCAATACACTAAAACTACCTTCTCTAACTACTATTACTGGTGTTTATACATTCTCCTATCTTAATACTAATGGTAATCCGCTATCATTACCTAAGTTAGTTAGTATTACAGGTAGTTATACATTCTACAAACTTATGTCCTCTACTCTAACTCTACGTACTAACTTAAAGATTAGTAAACCTTCTAGTGATGATAACTTCTACTACTGTTGCTCTGATATTTCCATAAGCGATACATTTCTGAATCTTCTCTATAGTACAAACGGAGGAACACCTATGAATGAAGTAAATCTTAGTATGAGTACTTCAGAACCAATAACAGGAACCCCAGGTCAATGGAGAATGAATGCAACAGGTAGTGAGTTTCTTACTAAACTTAAAACTATTACTCTTAGACCAGCCGAGAGTATGCCTACCCCTCCTAGTAATTTCACTATTAAAGGAGCTCCATGGAATACCACTCTTACTCTAGGTGCTCCAGATAGCGAAGGTGTATATACTTGGACAAAACCTTCTACTTAAAGAATTAGAACAGCTATGGCTCTAAGTATATAGAGTAAGCAAGAGCCATAGCTGCTGGTTTGGTTTTTCTATAAAAGAATCTGTGATAATATACTCTCTCTAGTTGGCAACAGGTTGATTCTTTAAGTTATATTTCTTGGAATTGCAGGAACTTGGGCATTTTCGTTAATACTGAAGTCAACCAAAACAACTATATTTCTAAGATTTCTGAGTTAGGTTATAATATTACTGTATTTTAGTTTTTTGTAACTAATTATAATGTCTATATTTTCTAAGGTAACTAGTGTTAGTTACATATTGTTTGGAGGATTGCTATCCAGTTTTTGTTGTCATTCTGTTGATATTCCCCATACTAAAGATTCTGTTGTTTTTCTTCCTGATAATGGGTCTTTCTCTTGTGCCCAAGAACATTTTAGCAGTAAATTTAATATTTTTTTTGTAGATAGCATGTCTCTTCATGAAAACTCTGAAACAGAGAAAATGTGTAAAGAAATGTGTAAAAAGGCAGGTATTCCAATTCAAAAATATAGTGAATTGGAAAAAGATGTCCAAGAGAAAATTGATTTAATTTCTGAATCTGTTCTACTAGAGTTAGGACAAAAATACGAAACATATTCTACACTATTCGATAAAATAGTACATAGTGAGAATAAAGAAAATTTTTATTACTCTGCTTCTTCGGTCGATCAAGGGGGAGGATGTGTTGCGCCACCTGGTTTTTCTGTTGAAGATGTCTTTTTTTATGTAAAATTTAAAAGAGAAAACTCCCAAGAAATGCAAAATATTTTTTACAAAAAAGTATTAGAAGCAAAGGAGGAAATATATAAAAATTTGTGTACCAAATATGGTATATAGTTGATTCACTTGCCCTTAGTATTAAAAAAACCCCCCAAACCTATGTAATTTTATTATGGTATCTAACTTAAAATTAACCCGTTACTATACTCGCTCCAGTTAGCGAAGAGATAATTTTTCAATAGACCTCTTTCGAAATTGCAATAACAATTAGTAAGTGGTATAAAAAAGGAAAACTTTAAGTAAGGAAGATAGATTATATAACAGAGATTTATCAAACATAAGGATTCTTAATGAGAATGTTATAGGATTTATCAAAAGGTTTAAGAAAATGGTAGATAAGTATAGAAACAGAAGAAAGAGATTTGGACTAAGATTCAATCTTCTGACTGCCTGCTGCAATTTCCTCTTGTTAATTTAATTTCGAAAGAGGTCTAGTATTAACAAAAAAGCCAACTTCCTTGTGATTACAAAAAATATAGTTTTAAAAAATTACCTGTTTGCTAACTGGGGCGAGTATAGTATATTCTCAACTAGCTCAAAAACTAGGCAGTCTTTCGAATTTTGGTGGCTTTCTTATTAACAGATGGTGTCAGTCCAACAACCTGAAGGTTAACCTGTTTTTTAAATTGATTGAACTTTATGAGTTTATCTTGGGGCAATTTTTGCGGTTCTTGTCTAATAAACGAAAGAGGATTAATAAAATTCCCATTTTTTAGAACTTCATAATGAACATGTGCTCCCGTTGTTATACCGGTGTTACCAGAGTAACCTATAACCTGCCCCTGAGTAACATGTTGGCCGGATCTTACGCATATTCGACTCAAATGTCCATAGGCTGTGTCTACCCCATTTCCATGTGCTAATCTTACGTATTTCCCATATCCCGAAAAGTATGAAGCTTTAGCAACCCTTCCATTTGCAGCTGCGTATATTGGAGTACCAACAGATGCTTTAATGTCAATACCAGTATGACGCTTCGACATTCCGTATACAGGATGAAGCCTAACACCATAACCCGAAGTTATTTTCATACGACCCACAACTGGTTGAGCAAGCATGGATTTAGATTTTGCCATAGAACTAACAGTAACTCCGTTTTGATCAATAAATTCGGAAGAATTACCATTTTTGAATTTATACAGTCTAAAAATCTGCCCTCTAACGAGAACGGAAGCATAAGCAAGTTCAGAGGTTATATAGTCACCTTCTTCGCTATAAAAATCTCTGCATAGAAATTCAAAGTTTACCGGCTCTCTAGAAGAGCGAACATTAACAACAGTTCCAAGAGCGCGTACCGCCTCACCAGCTATATTTTTCCTTACCCCCTGTACTAAAAGTGACCTTACTGGATCGGTAGGCGCAATAGTTCCAGATATTGTTTTCATTACCTTTTTAATATTGTTTTCTACTTTTTCGGCCTCGTATTTTCCATTGCTATCCCTTAATACAATTATTTTGAACAGAATATCCGGCTTCATTTCGATCGAGGATAATACCAAAAAACCATCCCCTTTACTATATCCTTTAACAGTTATTTGATTCCCAATTTTCAAATTTCTCAAATTAAAAACCTTCGATAAAGCCTTAGATGCTGCATATATATCGTTATTACTAAATCCAAGTTTTGTTAGAATAGAAGCAAATGTATCACCGTTGCCGATGGTAATGGATACACTTCCACCAGATATAGGGAACTGTTGTGGGGTTGTTTGGCTATTTTTATCTGTATCAACTGTAGCGGATTGGGGCTCAGTTGCTTCGTCGTCGTTGTGTTGCCTCTGTAAGGCTTTCCCCTCAGATTCAGTATCATCCTCAGATTCTTCGTCGGTAAGCGGTGAGGATCCATACTCGTTATCCTCTTCGTCCTCCACGATAGCAGTCTCTTCATCACTGGATAAAGCGGCTGGAGAGTACATAACGTACTCAGTTAATGCAATCGAAGCAGCAAGAGCGAGCAAAAAAATGCTCAAAAAATAAGATCTTTTTATAGCCAACATCAACTTCTCCTTTTCCCCTCCTTACGAAATACAATATCAAATCCAGGATATTTTGTCAAAAACGAACAGCAAACCCAAAAGAACACAAGTCTTTTAAGGATGATATCAAATATGCATCAACATGGCAAGTTTTAAAGCAAACGAGGGAACTGTCTTTATTAGCTAGAAACCCCAATTATATTACATCCGCAATCAACGTATAGTATCTCGCCGGTTATTCCAGAACTCATATCGCTCGTTAAAAAAGTCACTGCATCTCCGACGTCATTTAATGTTACATTTCTTTTTAGAGGAGACAATGCTCTATTACTTTCTAGGATTTTGCTAAATCCTCCTACCCCAGATGAAGCGAGGGTTTTTATAGGGCCCGCTGAAACGGCATTTACCCTTATATTACTTTTACCTAAATCATTAGCTGCATATAATACACTGGATTCCAGAGCAGATTTTGCTATTCCCATGACATTATAGCTGGGGAAAACTTTCCTCGCCCCATAATAGGATAAAGTTACTATACTTCCCCCTTTGTTCGGATTAATTATTTTTTCGGAAACTTTGCAGGTTTCAGTAAACGAAAAACAAGAAATGTTAAGTGTATTTAAAAAATTTGCACGAGTTGTATCTATGTATCTTCCTTTTAACTCATTTTTATCCGAAAAAGCTATGGAATGAACTATAAAATCTATTTCTCCGTATTTTTCTTTTATTTCTTCAAAGCATCTTTCTATTTCTCCATTTTTTGAAACATCACATATAAATATATCTGAGTTGCTTCCAGAAAAATCTCCACTAACTATTTCTGAAATTTTCCCTTTAAAATAATCGTTTGCAACGGTATACAGTAACTCCGCTCCATTTGCCTTAAGAGATTCTGCAATTCCATAAGCAATAGAAAATTTGTTCGCGAGCCCCATTATTATGCCTTTTTTTCCCTCCATTATCATATGATTTCGTTCCCAACAAAGTTAAAATTCTTTTGAAAGTTTATTGCAGTATGCCAAAAAGTCCAGGTTTTTTAATAATTATTACGCATAGGGCCGTAACAAATATTTTAGTAGTATGCACTATGCTCATTGGTGTTTCTTCTGTTGTAGTTATTTTATTTTTTCATCATAATTATACTATGTACGTTCCATACGGATGATAGACAATTATGGCTCCAAAAGAAAAAAGAGAAACTCACTATCTAAACGGTGAACAACTCGAATATTTTAGAGGCAAGCTATTAAATTGGAAAAACGAATTACTAAGAGAGAGTGAAGAAACTAGAACTGCTCTCGTTGAGGACAAAAATATAGAAGCGGATTCAATCGACACGGCGTGTAATCTTCTTAACCAATCTATAGAACTAAGAACAAAAGACAGAATACGCAAACTTATTCATAAAGTAGAACTGGCTATCAAAAAAATTGATGATGGAACTTACGGCTATTGTGAAGAAACTGGAAAACCGATAGGTATTAAAAGATTGGAGGCAAGACCGATAGCTACTCTATGTATAGAAGAACAAGAACGTCATGAAAAAAATGAACGTGAATATAGAGAGGATTGATGGGATTTGATAACAATTCCCGATGCGGTTTCGTAGCAATTGTCGGAGAACCTAATGCTGGAAAATCTACAATTATCAATCTATTTGTTGGAGAGAAGATCTCGATAGTATCCCCAAAGGTCCAAACAACACGTCGAAAAATCAGGGGGATTGTAGAATACGCTGACTGCAATACGCAAATTATTTTTATAGATACACCTGGATTTTTTACTCCAGGAACCCCTCTTGAAAAGGCTTTAGTTTCAAATTTTAAGACTGCCTACGGAGATTCCGATATTATCCTAGTAGTGCTAGATGCATGTAAAAAAAATCTGTCTTTTTCTTTCAATTTTATCCAAAAATTAGAACATTATTCTAGGCAAAAAATCGCAGTATTGATCAATAAAGTTGATAAGGCAAGAAGGGAAAATATTCTAAAAATCGCGCAAAAACTTTCTGAATTTGAATTTATCGACCATATTTTTATGGTTTCTGCTTTAAATAATGATGGAATCAATGATGTTTTGGAATATCTTAAAAGCAATATACCATACAGTCATTTCTTTTATCCCTCCGAACAAAAAACTGATACAGATATAAGATTCAGGCTTTCTGAACTAACTAGAGAAAAGATCTATAACAATCTGTTTTCAGAACTACCATATAGTATTTACGTGGAAACTGAATTATTTAAGGAAACAGAGAAAAAAATCACGGTATATCAGGCAATTGTAGTGATAAAAGATTCGCAAAAGGGAATTGTGTTAGGGAAGGGGGGAAGTATGGTGAAACGTATTAGAGACTCTGCTATGCGTGAGATGAATAATATTTTTCCAAAAAAGATAGAACTAAAATT
This sequence comes from Holosporales bacterium, assembly GCA_031269095.1. Lineage (GTDB taxonomy): Bacteria > Pseudomonadota > Alphaproteobacteria > RUG11792 > RUG11792 > JAIRWI01. Next base: position 484 of record JAIRWI010000019.1, on the reverse strand, counting down.
ATTTGTAAAAGTTAAGGAGAATTGGCCGCAAAATAGATCTCATTTGCAAAATGCTGGAATTATTGAATAGCTGCCCCAAAAAACCGATATAACTCCCTATGATGCTTTTACGCTCACTCTAGTTAACAACGGGTTATTTTTTGCTATATCTCTTGAAATTACGTATTATTGTTAATGCTAAACATATACACCGAAGGTACAAGCCAGCTATGCCCGTTGATAGAGCATAGCTATTCTAATTCTTTAAGGTTTTGTCCAGGTATATACACCTTCGCTATCTGGAGTACCTAGCGCAAGAGTGGTATTCCATGGAGCTCCCTTAACAGTAAATACATCAGGTATAACCATTCCCTCTTCTGCAGGTTTAAGAGTTATAGTCTTAAGCTTTTCGAGGAACTTACTATTACTAAGACCCATTCCCCACTTACCAGCAACTGCTGCATCTAGAGAAATTGGTTCTGTACCTAAGTTAAGAGTAACTCCA
>JAIRWI010000026.1 GCA_031269095.1 Holosporales bacterium | reverse complement strand
AAATCTTCCACAGGCATCGTTTCCTCGTTTTTTTTACACAAATATATAAAAACTCAAAACGATGCTTTGTTATACCGTTAAATTACAAAAATTACTCAAAAAAACTTGCACACTGCGTTAGTTTGATATTTAAGATAAAGACCCCATATTGCAGATTCAGTTTTAATAAAGCCATGTATAGCTAATTCTGAGAGGTCAATGTTTCGCTTTTTAAAAACTGGTAGGGTTACGTCCCAAAATAATTAACGAAAATCGGTAACTCTTTGTAATGCTGAGATATTATCTTCGCCAGCGGAAGGGAGGATGTTGTTCTATTGGACGTCCGCTCCACCAATTTCAATGGAAAACTCGGAGAATAGGTGTTTGTCGTACTGGATAACCTATTGCAGAATCCCTCTGTAACAGAGGCTTTTGCCGCTCTCAATTGGCATAAATAGTAAATTTATCTAAAATCACTGACTTTTTCTTCCGGTAAAAAATTCTCCAAAATACCATTTTTTCTCCAAACGAGCGGTAGTGGAGAATCGCCTTACTACCGCTCCGGAGCCCCTGTTATAGAGAATGCATCCGACATTTGCTTAAAAACCGTGCAAAATTTTTCTGCTTTTTTCTTTGGAGTGGGTTACGTCACTTAAAACAGAAAAAGTTAGGAAGAGGAATTTGCTGAATTTTGAGGATGTTAGTGAAATTTAAGAAAAACGGTCTAAAAGCCGCTATGAAGATGCTTTCCGATCGATTCTACTCAATATGCTCAATTCCCGAAAAATATACAGAAAGGCTGCCGGTTCAACTCCCGTAAGTAACCATAATTAATGGATGGCGTTCATCATTCAGTAGAAACACTCCTTTGATGTTTTGTCTGAATTAACAAAAACTGATAATCTTGTGATCAACTCCTCAAAGAAAAGGAATCCCCTAATCTTTCTGAAGTATAATAGGATAGCGCTTAAACATAATTTCTCTCACTATATTTTCTTTAGCTCCATCAAATTCCTTCAAATCCTCTTTCTTAAAAGTTGGCGAAGTTGGTCTTTTATCAAAAAACAAAGGATAAAACACTTCTGTCTGTTCCTCCGGGATTAAAACAGAGCTTTTGTCATCGAGTCTACTGATTATACCCTCCAACAGAACAGAAGCATAACCATAATTGTAAATCCTTAAATAATGAGCGCAAAGTATGCATAACTCCTCTAAAGATTTCTCTTTTACTTCTTGCATCAAGTCAAGAAGGTTTTGATCTATTAAAGTCCCTGTTCCTACAGATGCAATATCTTTACAATATGGCCTTGGAAAAGAAGCTCGATAAGAAGAGAACACTTGCACAAGAGCATTATCTTCAACTGACAATAATTGATCTCTAGCATTTTTGCTAACACCTTGTTCGTCATAAAAATCTGATAATTTAAAATTTACACATCCATTGGTTATTAAATAATGAACTATTTCATTAAGAAAGAGACAAGAACAATCGCATTTTTCGAAAAAGAACAATGCCACTTTAAATAAAGTCGCTGCATCTCCATAATTCATAGTATTTATATGCTGCATACATGGTTCAAATGCTTCGCTGACAGGCAAAGAATCGAAGACAGCCTGTACTCTCTTCGCATATTTATCTTCTTTTTTATCTTGTTCCATGGCACTAATTCCATTTATCAGACAAAAAGAGAAAAACATAGCAAAAAACTTTTCAAAATTCTTCATGACACCTACCTCCACCATTCCTAATATAACAAATCTCGACTCAGGATAGCATATTTCCAATAATATTAAAACCTACTGTTACCATCTTCAATAACCCATAAAATTTGAAGCAACGTTCCCAATTTTTGTCTTTACATGAACGCGTAGATGATCTACCCCTATTGCGCTAACTGGGAGAAAAAAATGATTTTGAGAAGTTGTGGTTGTTTCTGTGATCGATGTACCATGGACCTGCACACGTCCGCTCCAAAATGCTTGGCAGTTTAGACACATAGGAAGACAGTCTTTAATTGCAATACTAATCGAGGCTCCAGCTGGCTTTTCAGGCTTGTGTGCGTCCAAATACAAAGCAGCCGCTACTTCGGAATGGGCATATGGATAAGTATGATTTGCATCTATCGATGTTGCATTTATCTGCGTATTCTTATCAAAACATCCTATTGTGCGGCATGTCGTCTGTAGAATTGCGGTTTCTTCGTTTGAGAAAATTCCACCAGAAGCTGATTTTACTTTAGCAGCAATCCTAGCCAATGCTCCATATGCTGTTGCACCCATAATTAAAGCACCGCCAGAAAGAAAAATCTTGTCCACATCAATATGAGTAGTCATAGTACCAACAGTAGTAATACGCACAATAGCAAGATGTGGAGCTCCTGTAGTGTAACCATGATCATCATAATATTGCAGTATTTCTTTAACTATCCCTATACTATTGTCTTCCATGTAAGAGGCTACGAACCCATCATTTTCCCAAGCATCTGCCTCAGGCATGGCAATATTTGCAACTACACTATGAACAGGATACTCTATTGGTGGCGGAGGAAGTGGCGGAGAAGCAGAAGGTTGCCCGTATTTAGATATTAATCTTTCTCGTAATGCTATGAATCTTTGCATAGCCTGAGAAGTTTGAGTGTATGTATACAAAAAAAGAAGAAATATCATTAAAACTTTCTTATAAAAAATATATTTCATCTTTTTTTCTCTCTTACTTAGTAATTAGCATTACTTATTATACAATATACATGAGTGTTTTAAACTTACCTAAGTAAACACGTACTCATTATCCATATTTTTATAAAAGTGTCATTGCCTATTGTAGTGATATTTTGTAAAACTAATGTTAATTTACTTAAATGTACTCGTTCTATTTGAAAGCATGGATTTTTAGCTCAATATTTTTCTGAAAACTAGTCTTTTGGATCTACAATTTCATTTTGATCGAATATATGTATCACATAAACAATCCGCCAAAAAATTTCCTCTGCTGCTCTTCCCACAGTTCAGGAATTTTTCCTGTAATGATCTCTTGTACCGAGACGTTTTTCGGTATCCAGCCGCGCATGATCAGCTTCTTTATTCTCGGGCTGAGGCAGTTCAGCGATAATATTCCCCTTAAATACCGTGGCGAAATGTTGTTGAGTCGGCAGAATTCGTTGAAGCCGAGGGGCTGGTTTTCGAGGAGTTTTTGTTCCATAACGTAGGCTTTGGCCAGGAGTTTTGCGAGAGGTGTGTTGGGGAAGCTATCGTTGGGCTTGATGACACAGGATTTCCGGCCTTTTTTTGTATCGATCTTTAGTGGAACGAATATTTCCCGGCTTAGCGTATCTGTCATAGAAGCCTCTCTTTCAATGATTTTTCCAATACTTCAAGCCAT
>JAIRWI010000004.1 GCA_031269095.1 Holosporales bacterium | reverse complement strand
CAACTGTCCCATGTTCCATTCCAAGTTCGTAATATTCCTCAAATAAAACTAAACGTCTATTGTTTTTTTTTATTTTTTTATTTTATTTTATTTTTTTTTTTTTTTTTTTTTTTTGTGTTTTTTTTTTATTTTTTTTATATTTTTTTTAAAATTTTTGGGGGGGGGGGGGGGGAGAGGAAGATTAGAACTATTATAAGTAGTTTTAATTCATTAGATAAAATAATAGATTATGTATTTGGAGAATAAAGATGGTATATCCCCTTTAAACCTGAGATTACTTTAGTATCGGCACCTTCTAAAAGAAAGAATTTTTCAGTTTATGAAAGATGCGTCCAATATTTCTTTTATATGAGAAACAGGCTTTATGTTAATGGATTTTAGAAGATTATCTGGCATATCAACTAGGTCTTTTTCATTTTCCTTGGGAATAAAAACAGTTTTAACTGCCCCCCTATTCGCAGCTAGCAATTTTTCTTTGAGACCACCTATTGCAAGGATTTTCCCTAGCAAGGTGATTTCACCGGTCATTGCTATATCATGACGAACCTTACGTTTCGTTAAAGCAGACACGATAGATGTACATATAGTAACCCCAGCTGAAGGACCATCCTTAGGCACTGCACCCTCGGGAACATGGACATGCACATCATTTTTGGAAAACATTTCTTCATCAAGTTTGAGAGTAACTGATTGAGATTTAACATAGCTATACGCGGCTTTAACGGATTCCTGCATAACATCTCCGAGCTGTCCTGTTGATATAATATTTCCAGTGCCTGGAAGTAGTAGCGATTCTATTGAGAGTAGATCTCCTCCCATTTCTGTCCAAGCGAGTCCTGTCACAACACCAACAATATCCTCTTTTTCTATTTTAAAATTCGAATATTTCGAAACCCCAAGAAACTTACTCAAATTCTCCTTTTTTACTTCAATTTTTTTAATTTTTTTATTGGTAAGGATTATTTTTACAGATTTTCTGGCAATTTTAGCTACATTTCGTTCTAGATTACGAACTCCAGATTCTCTAGTATAATCCCTTATAATAGAAAAAAGCGCATCATCATATATTTCGAGCTCATTTGGCTTCAATCCATTTTCTTTTTTTTGTTTTTCAATGATATGATGCTTCGCAATTTTTATTTTTTCTTCATCCGTATAGCCAGAAAGAAAAATAATTTCCATACGATCCATAAGGGGGGAAGGAATATCTAGGGTATTTGCAGTTGTTATAAACATAACATTTGAGAGATCATATGGAGTATCGATATAATTGTCGGTAAAAGTACTATTCTGTTCTGGATCTAGGACTTCGAGCAATGCAGAAGCGGGATCCCCTCTCCAATCGTTCCCAAGTTTATCTATTTCATCAAGCATTATAACTGGATTATTAACACCCGCTTTTTTCATAGCCTGCATTATTTTCCCAGGCATCGCTCCAATATATGTTCTTCTATGTCCTCTAATCTCCGCCTCGTCGTTAACCCCTCCTAAAGCTATTCGAATAAAATTCTTCTTTGTAGCAGAGGCAATGGCCTTTCCCAAGGAAGTTTTTCCAACCCCCGGTGGGCCAACAAAACACATTATTTGCCCCTTTATTTTTTTTACCCTTTCTTGAACCGCAAGATACTCTATAATCCTTTCCTTGATCTTTTCGAGGCCATAGTGACTCTCAGCTAGGATTTTTTCTGCATATTCTAAAGAAGATTTTTTTTTGGAGCTTGTCCAAGGGATGCTGATTAACCAATCTATATAGTTTCTAACGATACCACTTTCTTGAGACAGAGGCATCATACCCTTTAATTTTTTAAGTTCTCCCAATGCCTTATCCATAGTTTCTTTGGTCATGTGAGAATTTTTAATTTTTTTAGATAACTCATTCAGATCGTTTGTTGAATCTTCGGTTTCCCCGAGTTCTTTGTGAATTGCTTTTAGTTGCTCATTTAGGTAATATTCTTTCTGATTTTTTTCGACCTGCCTCTTAACTCGGGTTTTTATCTTCTTTTCAACCTGTAGGAGTTCACTCTGGTTTTCGATAAGTACCATCAATGTATTTAGTCTTTTTTCGACCGAGTTTGTTTCAAGTAAATTTTGTTTTTCGCTAATTTTCAAAGGCATATATGAGGCTATATTATAAGCAAGCCTTGAAGGGGATTCTATGGCGAAAAGAGCATCAAAAACCTCTGGAGAAAATTTCTTACTAGATCTAGCAAATTGTTCGAAATGTGAAAGAAGAGCAAGGCGGAGGGCCTCAGCATTTTTGTGATTAGAAATCTCTTCATCTCGGGCTACTCGAACGGAGGCATTAAACATCTCTTCATGTTCGTATATTTTTTTTGTATTTCCTCGATTTTTTCCTTCGATTAGTATTTTTATCGTTCCATCAGCTAGTTTTATGATCTGTGAAATATTACATATTGTACCAAACAAATACAAATCTGAAGTTGAGATATTATCAAGAGTAGAATCCTTTTGAGCGACAAGAAAAATTTTTTTATTTGTTTCGAAAGCATGATCGATGGCTACGATGGATTTAGGTCTTCCGATAAAAAGCGGGATAACCATCTGGGGAAAAACAACTGCATCTCGAAGTGCCAAAACTGGCATTTTTACAGGTCTAACTTGCTTTTGTTTTATATCAGGCATGCAAATTAATTTTTAATTTTATTTAACATTGATTCTACATCGTTATACAAAATAGAGCAAATCATAAAGCCAAATAATAAAAGTCGTGAATCATCGCTTAGGTATATACACCTGCATAGCATTTATTTTATAGAAATTCATTATTCGAAGAGTATGTGCTACATCTAATCAATCAAATACACAAAAAGCGCCGTAAAAACAAGTCACAGCGCCTTTTGCAGTCACAATAATAAACGAAGTTATTGTGTTTTTTTAGCCACCAATTCTAAACCCAATACCTGCGGTAACTGTGTGGTTCGTATCTTCAACTGTGAAGATTGTATTATCATCAGTTTCCGAAGAATCCAAAACTTTTGTCTTTAATTGGCATCTGTAGCTCAAAGTTCCGAAGATGTCTGGAGTAAATTCAAACTGCAATCCACCTCCAAGAACGAATGACCACTTCATCTTTATATCATCATACTTCTTCAAGTAAGGTGCATTTGGATTATCAACCGCTGTCGCTTGGATCGATGGGATCTCTGTAAGAACCTTAGCAGCCTCTCCGAGCTGGGCGGTAACTGCGTCAGCAGCAGTGTTAACAAGCCCTTTTTTGAAATCCGTCGCAGTAGCTTCTTTAGCTACCTCAGCCTTCAAATCTGTACCTGTTTTATCCAGTGCAGTACTCTTAGTTTGTGCCGCTTTAAGAGCTTCTGAATGGCCAGCAGTGAACTTAGTCGCATATGTGACAAGCTGTTTTTGAGCATCACCTTCAATAGTCAGATTTGAGGCATCAACTTCATACTTGCCCCCTTGAATACCAGCGGTTAGGAAAATTTGCAATTTTGGAGTTACTAAGAAACCGAACTTTGGAGTCAAACCAAAATACATATTTCTCTTAATGATCATTCCATCAGCTTCTTCAGTTCCAGCCTTGCCATCCTTGATTTTGCCTTCTGAAGAATCAAAGCCAGCATAAATATTAGCTCCAACCATCAAGCTATCAAATCTGTAATCATATCCAACAAAAGCTTCTCCAGCAAACCCGCTCGGCTTACTATTAATCTCTTTCTTGTCTCCTGAACCAAAAGAAATAGCCTCTGCCTTCGCTACTTCAGCCGCCACAAGAGCAATAGTAGCATCACCACCAGCTATAGCTTCCATTGCCTTCTTATTCTTCTCATCTGCGAACACTTTTTTAATCGAGTTAGCATACTCTTCATACACCGCATTTTTAGCCTTCAAAGCCGCGACTTCAACTGCTGTAGCTCTTGCAGTCGTAAAGCTACCCGTTGCTGCAACTGCAGCTGTAGTAACCTTTCCAGTTGCATCCTTAACTTCTTTTGTACCTTCTTTGTAGATTTCCGCACCGAGCTCAGAAATTTTATGAGCCGCGACAGCACCAGCAGCACCAGCAGTATCTGGAATAATAAGGAACTGACCATCTTCGAGAGCCTTTGTTAGGTAAGCAGTAGAAGGAGCTCCTGAGGCAAACAAAGTATTCGCAAGATTAGTGATATTCTCTTTTACTTTTGTGTTGTAAGTCTGTTTCAAAGCAGTAGTAGCAGCATTATTTATAATGCTAGCAGCATTATTCAATGCTAGTGCACCAGGGACAGCATTTTCGAAAATTTGCTTAGCAAAATCACCCATGTTATCAGGTACAGAGGTGTTCGTCACACTAGCCATCCACGTCCCAGCACCAAAAGTAGCTAATGCAGCATTTGTATCCGGATTTGTAATAACAAACTGTTTGTACATAGCTTCAATAAACGCTGTTTTTGCCGTCTCTATCGCCTTCTCTTTTTCGGCGACATCTGTTGTCTTAATAGCTTGTACCGCATCATACATAGCTTTGCATGAGTCAAGAATTTTCTTCGCATTGTTATCGTGTGCTTTTTCCGTGACTTTAACAGCAAAATCATGCGTTATAAAGCCAGCCGCAGCTCCTGCATAGAAGCTACCATTTGTGCACGTTGCCGTCTCTGCGCCTGCAGAAGCTGTTAGTGCAATCGCTGAGATAACCCCAGCCATCAATAATCTATTCATACTCTTTACTTTCCTTATAAAAAAACAAAGAACCACATCTCTATTGGAGATTCTACTATAACCCCCTTAACGAATGGACAATATTTTTATACAACTTGCATATTTTTTTCGATATAGTGTGTTTTTTGCAACAATCCCACCATATCAAGATTCTCATACTAAAAAACCTGTTTCCCCCCTATAATGTACCTAGAATTTTATAAAATTTTGTTTTTTATGGAAAGTTTCAATTTCTTCTCCGTTGATTCTTTTATCGTTATCGCAATCTTGATTTCGATAGTAATTGGAATGATTAGAGGCTCCGTTAAAGAAATCCTCAGCCTTGTATCTTGGGGAGGATCTGCACTTCTCACAATGTATCTTTTTCCATATGGGAAGGAAATAGCACGAGAGCATATAAAACATGGTCTCATAGCGGACATTATCACTATATGCATTCTCTTCGTTGTGTTTTTAACAATCCTCAGCATACTTAATTACATATGTTCTGGAATCGTTAAAAAAAGTGTATTCAATGGCGTAGACAGGTTTCTTGGTGGAATTTTTGGGGTAATAAGGGGGGTTATAATTCTAGCTGCTATAGATATGGCAACTGGCCAGTGGATCATAACGGATACTTCCCCCGATTGGCTAAACGGATCTAAATTGCGTCCGCATGTTGTAGAAGTTGCTAACTTTATAATATTGATGCTTCCAGAAGAAACACAAAACATCATCGTCTCTCGTATGAGCTACATGAACAAACAGAACCTTATGAAATTTTTATATAATGGAATTCCTTTATCTAATAAAAATGAAGAGTTGCTCAAAGCAGAGGCAGTACCTCAACAAAAATCTCCAACAGAAGAAAACGATTATAATGGGGAAGAAGAAGATACTACAGTTATAGTACAGGATGCCAAAAAACTGGCCACCTTGACGCCAAAACCTGTACCGGCGTATAATACTGATGAGTCTGTGGCAGCAATTAGAAATAGACCCGAAAAGGAGCAGTTAGATATGGAAAGGATAATAGATCAGGAACTATTAGAGAGTGATAACAATGGCGGTTAATAAAAAGGTATTCGGCGCACTACTTGCCATAATAGTGGTAGGCACCACCATTTTTGCGTATAGCAATATAAATAGCAGCAAAAAAGGGGAAATCACGCTAAACGGGAATGTTGAAATACGAGAGATTAAGGTAACATTTAGAGGCAGTGGTGGGAGGATCAAAAACATAAATGTTGATGAAGGGAGTAATATCCAAAAAGGAGATATTCTTGCAATTTTGGAAACGGATATATTGGGTACCCAAGTTCAACTCGCAAAAGCAGATCTACTAGAAAGTGAAGTAAATCTCAAAAATGCAAAAAAGGATTTTGATAGAGTGGCCTCTTTGTATAGAAAATCCAGTATATCTGAAAAAATATATGATGATGTTAAAAATAAATTTGAAATGGCTGAAGCCAGGAATAAAGCAGCAAGAGCCAAATTTGAAATGGCTAATATAAACTTGAATGATGCTGTAATTATTTCTCCAGTTGACGGAATAGTTATAACAAGAAGCATCGAAATTGGAGAAATGATATCTCCGGGAATAACAGCTTTTTCAATAATGCCAAATGAAAAGACAAGAATAAGAACATATGGCAATAATGAGGTCATAACAAGGATTAAACATAACGATAAAGTTAAAGTGAGTGTAGATTCCCTTAAAAACAAAAATTTTAATGGACATATTGCGTTTATTTCCTCCGAACCAGAGTTCACTCCAAGAAACATTGAAACGAAAGAACTCCGTTCTAGCCTCGTTTATAAAATACGAATAATTTTGGATGATAGTAATACTTTCGAACTGAAGCCTGGCATGCCCGTTACTGTAAAATTCGACAATGCAACAAAATCTAAAAAATAATGACATCTTAAAATTATACAAACAGCTTCTTACGGTAAGACTGTTTGAAGAAAAGGCAGCTGAACTCTATATGCAAGGACATATATACGGATTTTGTCATCTATATATAGGTCAGGAAGCAATTGCAGTAGGGGTAAACCATAACATTAACAAAGAATTAGATACCCAAATAACCAGCTACCGCGATCATGGACATATGCTCATCGTCGGGGTTGATCCAAAATACGTTATGGCTGAACTTTGTGGTAAAGATACCGGATGTTCTAAGGGGAAAGGCGGTTCTATGCATATGTATAGCAAAAAACACAATTTTTATGGAGGAAATGGAATTGTAGGAGCCCAAGTTTCAATCGGGACAGGATTAGCTTTTTCCCATAAGTATAAAGAAGATGGAGGGGTTGCCGTTATATATATGGGGGATGGAGCAATCAACCAGGGTCAGGTTTATGAATCATTTAATATGGCATCGCTTTGGAATCTGCCAGCTGTTTATATCATAGAAGACAATCAGTATGCTATGGGAACCCACAAAAGCCGGGCTATAGCTGGCGGAAGCTTGAAAACAAGGGGAGATTCATTTGGAATCCCCTGTATAGAGGCTGACGGTATGAATCTTTTCGATGTCATTGATAAATCAAAACAAGCACTAGAGTACGCACGACGCGGAGATGGTCCGATCATAATCCATACAGATACATATAGGTATAAGGGGCACTCCATGTCTGATTCCGCAACATACAGAACCCGAGAAGAAGTTGATAATGTTAGAAAAAATAGAGATCCAGTGCAATTAGTAAGAAATTTTTTAAAAAATACAGTGAATTTCGACGAAATTGAGGAAGAAATCACTAAAATTGTTCTAGAAGCTGCGGAATTTGCTATAAATTCTACCGAACCAGATGAAAAAGAATTGATGACAGATATATACCATGCTACTTTACATGGTGATGTTCTCTAGAGCATAAGATCCTTTTTTTTTTGAGTTTTGTTTTATACTCTCCCCAGCTAACGATGAGATAACTTTTTAAAACCTATCCCAAGAACTACTGATGTTTTAGGTATATTTGTTAATGTCAATGTTAACGGGAACAACTATACTCAAACAGCTTACTCCCTCAAATAAAGTTAAACCCTCTGGAATTCCAGGGGGTTTAACTTTAAAAAAGCCAATCAACTTTGCCAAGTGGTGTGAAAATAAAAAAAATAATTAAAAAAAGTGTCCCATTTTTTTTTACATAAAAATATCGAAAAATCCTAAAAAAATAATTAATCCCCCAACTATGAAAATAATATTTATTGAGAAATTTTTTCTAAAAATAGAGTTTTTTATAGGCAACGATTTTTTCATCCGTTTAAATAAAAAAATTGGCAAAATTATCGCAAGAATAGCCAGAATAATACCGGCAAAATTCAAAATTCTTATAAAAGCATTCGGAACAAAAATCGCGACAATAGCAGATGGAATAATCATTATGAACAGCGATATACAAGATTTTTGTCGATCAGATATATTTCGTAGTTTTAGGAAATTCAGCAACGAAGAAGATTTTTTCACATTTAATAAATTTAAATCCTTTTTTAGAATTTCATCTAGAGCTAAACCGACTCCAATAATTGACGTCAAAATTGCCAAAAAAGAAACAATCCAAACAGCTTGCTGAAGAAATTGAATATTTGAAATTCTACTGAGAATATTGATGAGTTCACTAACATTTATCGGATTAATAAGCATTTTTTGAAAACTTGCTTGATCAGAATTGAATATAATCGTCAAAACACAAACAACCCACAAACTGTAAACTATAACGGGAATGATTCCCCCCCATAGGCAAGCTCGCTTAATTAGTTCTCTATCATTATTCACAAATTTCGTCAAAGAATGTAAAGACCCCTGAAATCCAAAAGATGTAAAAACAATAGGGGTAACAGTACTCCAAGATTTCCAATGCCAAATATCTATTAAACCAAGAGGAAGAACTCTCGTTTTGGAGCAGAAAGTTAATCCTATAACCCCCGCTAATACGAAAGAAAATAAAATAACAAAGAGGTATTTGTTTATTTTTACAAGAAAATTTGAAAAAAACAAAAACATTACAAATATTATTATTATAAAAATAATAATTATCGTAGCAAAAGAAATATCGGTAGACAAAAAGGAATGAATAATTGAGGAGGCTCCGAAAATATAAGCTGATAACAATGCAAAGGATAGTATCTTTAAGGAAATATCCCCAATGTTTGCCGCAATTTTTCCTCCAAAAAGGAAACCCACATCTTTTAAGCTAAAATCTGCTTGAGAGTTTAAATTTAGTTCACAACGAACCATCGCGGATATATACGTTACCCAACAAAAAAAGATCATTAAAAATAAACTTCCGATAATTCCAAAGTTAATCAATACAATTGGTAGGGAAATCATCCCAGACCCGATTGCCGTGCCAGCTAATAAAGACACAGCTCCTAACTGTTTTTTTTCCATAATCAATACCTCATTTCAAAACACTAAACAAAATCTGCTAAAACAGATATACTAGAACAGTATTTTTGGCAATTTCCTGTGGTAAGAGGAAAAAACCAGAAATAATATTTTCTGTAAATGAAATTAGTTTCGGTATCGATAATCTAAAAGTAGATTGCTACTCCGGTTGCCAATAAACAAAATTTTGTCAAAAAACAACGACATATATTGCTCAAGTTCCGTGTAACAAAAAGACCAACTATCACATGCTAAATCATAATGTTTTAAAAGTCAAATAGAGAACACTGTCTGTATTTCCCCCTCATACTAAGACCACTTATAACTCTCAGACGAGCTAACGGCATGATCATATACAACTACTTAACTCTATAACTAAGTAATTTTTAAAGTCATTCCCCCAAAAATCATTGAGGTTTTTGTATTTATATCAATTTGGTTATCAAGTTAATCAAGTATAGTTAATTAACTTTTGTGACATTGGTCTTAACAAAAAGATACAAAAAAACTCTGTAATTCCAAGGAATATAGCTTTAAAAACCCCTACTTGCCGGCTAGAATGAGTTTCGTATAAGAGAAGGATTTCCTATAATGTTAAGGCAAATAATCCTGTGATCTTTGTGCTAAATATCTAAACTCTTAATGAATCATCTGAGTGTAGCGGTTGCAAAGCGTTTATAGGATAAGTCTCCGCGCTCTTTGTGTGATTGAACAATGGTTTTTCATTTCCTTCTTATACGAAACTGAGATTACTTAGCAACGGGGTAATTTTTCTAACTGCATTCTTTGGAACTACAGGGGGGGGTATTTTTTTTATATTAGATCCAGTTAGCGAAGAAATAATTTTTTAAAAACTATTCCAAGAATTACTGATGTTTCAGGTACTTTTGTCGACATCAAATATTAACGAGAACAACTATACCTGGAAAGTTATAAAAAGACAAAATGAGCCAGAGAATTAACAATAACTTTTGCGTAATAAAAAATCCAACTTCTCAGTATGTTTGTGTATATACTCGTTCTAATTGGCAATAGGTTAATTTTTCAAAATAATTTCAAGGAAATGTATGAGGTTCAGCATTTTTGCTGAGGCCTAAGTCAACTAACACAACTATATACGCATTTCCCCTCTTATATCCTTTAGATTTTTTATTCGAAAAATTCTTTGTGCAAAATGTTCACTGCTATTTCCGTCTGCTGGAACGGTGTCACTATTGATAAAGATTTATCAGAACTATATATTTTTTTGACCACAATTTTATTATTTCGAAGAGATTTTAGAATCCTTTGGTTTAGATTAATAGAATCTTGCCCTATTACGCTAACAATCCCAATATCGTTATCAAATTCTCCTACAGTATTTTTTACTTCATTTTGGTGGATTTTATTTATGACAAACGTTTTTTCGTCGATTTCTGTCATTGGTATGCTTTTCTTTTTAAAATTTTTGTTATTTGTTTTGAGCATAAATGAATTCATATCGTTGGCTATCCCAGCAATTGCTGCATTTTTGGTCGGATATTTAGTCGCCCCCCCCCCTACCGCTGTACCAACATCATTATCTTTGAAACTAGAAAGTACACGAAGCTTTACACCATTATCCTGGGCTATCTGAACCGACTTGGCTTGTAAAACTTTTGAACCTTTTTTAGACATTTCTAACATTTCAGAGTAAGAAATACACTCGAGTTTGCAAGCTCCAAGAACGATTCTCGGATCCGCGGTATATACTCCGTCAACATCTGTGTATATAAAACATTCATCGGCTTGCAGTGCATTAGCGATAGCAACTGCTGTTGCATCTGACCCCCCCCTACCAATTGTTGTTATGTCATTTCTGTTAGATATCCCTTGAAATCCAGAAACAATAGGAACTATCCCCTCTAAAATTGCACCTATTAATATATCTTTATTAACAGATTTTATACTGGCTTCTCCAAAAACCGTTTCGGTTATCACAGGAACTTGCCACCCCTGGAATGATTTCGCTAACACTCCAATCTTTTTTAAAGATAATGCCAAAAGTCCAGAAGTAACTTGTTCCCCCGTGCTTACTACAACGTCACACTCTCTATCACTACTTATATCTATAAAATTTTTAGTTAACTCCAAAAGTTGATTAGTTACCCCATGCATAGCTGATACTACAACGACGACTTTATGCCCTCTGGTTAGAAGATTATGAATTATAGAGGAAACGTTACCCATCCTGGCAATCGTCCCAACAGACGATCCCCCAAATTTTAATACCAAAAAACTCATATATTATTTATCTTTGTAATCAATCCATCCAACATGCTTATCTTTTCTTTTGTACACAATATTTATTCTACCATTATCAGCATTCTTAAACATAACAACTGGAGCTTCAGAAAGATCTAATTTCGCTACAGCTTCACTGACAGTCAAAAACAATACGAATTTCTCTTGTTCTGCTATAATCAAATGCTCTTCGTCTTCTTCATTATCATTTGATTTTTTGCGTTCAAGCAAGTAGTCAGTAGCAGCATACCCCTCACTTTCCCATTTTTGTCTTCGATGGGAATCACTTAATCTGTTTTTATGTTTTTTTATACGCGTTTCTAGTCGTTCAAGAGCAAGATTAACTGCCTTGTACGGGTCGTCAGATTCAAAATCTGTTTTAACAAAAAAACCATTACTAAGATGCAAAATAAACTCAACACTAAACGTTTTTCTATCTTTTCTTATAAAAACTGACGCTTCTGTGCTATCTGCTACATATTTTTCAGTTAAAACGGTAATGCCATTAACTATATACTCGCGGAGGCTGTCTCCGATATCTATTCCGCCTCCAAAAACCTTGATCTGCATACAAAGAATCTCAATTCCTTAAAAATTATGAGAATAATATCAGGGTTTATTCGAGTTGATAAGGAAAAACAAAAAATATGTAATAAATTTTTAAAATTGCACAAAACTTTAGAAGTTCGATTTTATTCATTCTATAACCGCAAGAAATCATGCTATAATGGATGCGATTTATTTCGTACCCCCATTCCTACATGTGTTAGTTAAAGTTAGCATAAACGGCAAGATACACGAGTTTGAAGAGGGTATAAATATATTGTCTGCCTGCAGAAAAGTTGGGGTATTTTTGCCCCATATTTGTTTTTTAGCAGGCCATCCACCATCGAGAAAATGCGGGCTTTGCGTCATTGAAATTAATAATAATGTTAAAAATCCTGTTTTCGCGTGTATGACCAAAATAAAAAAAGGGATGGTAATTGTCACGGAATCTCTAAGACTTAATAAAATTAGACGAAGAAATCTTAGAAAAATAGTCAAAAACCATAATGTAGATTGTTTTAAATGCTTTAAATCTGGTAGCTGTATACTACAAAAATATATGACAAGCTTTTATAGAAAACATGAGGGAGGGATAGGTGGAATTCATATACAAAATAGTGAGAATACATTTGTAAATCTGACGGATAATATATCTTTTAATATGTCCCAATGTATACATTGTAATCGTTGTAACAGATTTTTAGAAAAAACCTGCAAAATATCGGACTTGCAAAAGATTTCAACCGTATCAGAAGACAATGATCTTTTTGAAAATGTTGTTGATATATGTCCAACCGCAGCACTCAGATATATTAGTGATACTAACCCAGAGTTTTTAAATATTGAGCTACAAACTACAGACACATATAATATTTCAAACGTTTTTACCCCCAAAATGAGGATAAAACACATAGGGGAGAAGATTATTTCCCTAAACAGTATTAAAAAACAATGGATGACCAACGATATTCGTCGTTTCCCCCGCGATGGTAGTAGCATAGGGAGTAGCCCAATAAAACTAAGTGATAAGGTATTCGATATAGGAAGCATAATAGATATTGAAAATTTTTTTATATTAAAATATATAGTGGAAAATAACGAAGGTTATCATATCGTTATCGATGATTCTCAAATTTCAAGAGAGGTTTCCAGAAAACATTTAGGAATTTCTAATGCAAATTTGTCTATGATAGATGTTGCGATTTTCATAGGAATTAAAAAATTTAGTACTGCTTTTTATCTTAAAAATCTCATAAGCCATCTAAAAACTGAGATTTTTTTGGATAATTTGGAAAACATTCCAAATGTCGAAGGTTACAATGAACCACATATTTTTATCGATGCAGAAGCGTTTCCTTCTGATATATCCGTTTTGAAATATATTGAAAATATTCCTTTTTCTATTATCCCTAAACACATTTCACATATCATGACCCAATATATAGATGACTATATATCGACAAGCATAACCCCTACTGGGAGCTATAGCTTTTTAAGAAGCAATAGGTATTACATTAATATATTTGGTAAAATTGTAAAAACTAGTAAGCTGTCGGAGGATCAACATGATAATGTTGGAATAAAATTTTTGAAAGATATATACGGGAATGCATGGAGAGATATACTGGATTGCATTCTTGAAAACATAAGAGAACAACTACATGGTTTATATATATACAGTAAAAGATAAAATAGAATTTTACTATAAAAATAGTAACATTAACGATGTTGATAAACAGGAAGTCCTGCGTTATACAAGAGAAGTTGTTCGTTGGTTAAATAATGGAGAAATCCGTGTTTTGGATAACCTTTGGGTTAAAAAAGCTATACTACTTATGTTCAAATTTACCGACTGTAAGTACGATTGCGAGTTCGATTCATACGACAAAGCAGACTTATTAAAATATGACGAAACGACCAAACGATATAGAAAAGTACCCGGAGCAATTATAAGAAATGGTGTCTATATAGGAAATGGTTGCATAATAATGCCAAGCTATATAAACATAGGTGCATATATAGATGATAATACTATGATAGATATAAATAGCTGTATTGGATCATGTGCACAAATTGGGAAAAACTGCCATATTTCTGCCAATTCAACTATTGGAGGGGTCCTAGAACCAGTTTCAGCTAATCCGGTTATTATAGAGGATGGCTGTTTTGTCGGGGCAAATTCAGCTGTTCTAGAAGGAGCTATAGTGAAGAGGGGAGCCGTTATATCGGCGGGAACTATAATATCATCTTCGACTAAAATAATTGATAGAGAAACCCAAGAAATTCTACCTCACGGAATTGTTCCAGAATACTCTGTGGTTGTCCCAGGTAATTACCCTTCTAAAAACGGATTTAATATAAATTGCGCAGTCGTTGTTAAAAAATCTGATAAAAAAACCGCTAAAAAAGTGAAATTAAATAGTTTTTTACGAAAAAGAAGCTAAAGAGATGTTCATCCTTTGATACTAATTCTAACTAATATAGTCATTTTTTCGAGCTGCTAGATATAGTTGCTTTTCTTGACTTCAGTATTAACAAGAATGCCAAAACTGCCTATAATTCCAAAGAATATAGCTTTAAAAATCCCCCCTTTCCGACTAGGATAAGTAAATTAAATAATTTTTTAAGATGTGCCCCCTAAAATTATTAAGTTTTTTGTTTTTATATCAGTTTGGTAATCAAATTAATCAAGTATATACAGCTATTTTATACTCGTTCTAGTTAGAAACGGGGTATTTTTTCTAACTGCATACCCTAAAATTACAGGTGGTTTTAGCATTTTTGTTAATACCCGTGTAAACTAGCATAACTATAGTTCGGTAAAGTAAAATTTTTAAAACATACAAAAAACTTGGACTATAAAAGGAGGAAAAATAATGTTTTTATAAACTTAAACGACTGTATGAACTATATTTTGGATTTCGTAATAAAAATTTAAAACGGTTACTTTATGAAAAAGTGTATCATTTCAGCAGATGTGCGAAGCATAATACATTTATGAATCAAAAATCGTTATTTTTAAATAAAAAACCATTAGCTGAATTAATGAGGCCGAATAAGATTTTAGATATTATTGGAAATATTGAGTTTTCTGAAAATAATATTCGTAATCTTCAATCGTTAGTGTTATGGGGGCCTCCTGGATCCGGAAAAACTACCCTCGCAAGAATCATATCTGAAAATAGTAAATTGCAGAATTTTTCTCTTTCAGCAGTTACTTCTGGTACCTCCGATTTCAAAAACGTATTTAATGTGGCGGAATCGGGAATAAAAACAATTCTTATGATTGACGAAATACACCACCTTAACAAGTCCCAGCAAGACATTTTTCTTCCCCATCTCGAAAGTGGAAACATAATTTTGATAGGAACAACCACAGAAAATCCATCTTTTGAGCTTAGACCTGCCCTTTTATCTCGCTGTAAAGTTATCACTTTTAATAGGTTATCTATCGAAAACCTCATGATAATATTATCTAATGCTGAAAAATTTCTAGGTAAGCAATTAAAAATTACCGATGACGCAAAACTAGCTCTTTGTGAAATGTCTGATGGAGATGCACGATATCTTATTAATAGAATTGAAGAAATATCTGAAATAGATACAGATCATAATCTATCTATAAGTGATCTTTGTTCTTTTATTCACAAAAAACTAAAATCTTACGATAAAAAGGCGGAAGAACATTACAATTTAATTAGTGCTCTTCACAAATCAATACGCGGTTCCGATGCTAATGCTTCTCTCTATTGGTATACAAGAATGATAGAGGGAGGGGAAGATCCATTATACATAGCCCGAAGACTCGTTAGAGCAGCATCTGAAGATGTAGGGCTAGCTGATCCAGCTGCTCTGTCTGTAGCCCTCAATGCTGTAAAAGCGTATCAAATTCTCGGATCTCCTGAGGGGGAACTCGCCATAGCTCAAGCTATCATATACGTTGCAACATGTCCAAAATCTAATGCTGTATATATCGCTTATAATAAAGCAAAAAAATATGTAGCAGAAACGGGATCAGTACCTCCTCCAAAGCACATTATCAATGCTCCAACTAAATTTATGAAAGAACAGGGTTTTGGAGAAAACTACATATACGATCATGATATGCCAAACGCTTTTTCTGGGCAAAATTATTTCCCAGAAGAATTAAAACGTCAAAATTTCTATATCCCAAACGATAGAGGAGAGGAAAGAGATATCAAAAAACGTATGGATTGGTGGAAAAAAAATTCACTAAATTAACCTCAGTTTCGTATAAAAAAAGGATTTCCTATAATGTTAAGGCGAATAATCCTGTTACTTTTGTGCTAAATATCTAGCCTCTTATATATAATAAATCATCTAGGTGTAGCGATTACAAAGCGCTTATAGGGTAAGTCTCTATGCTCTTTGCGTGATTGAACAATGGTTTTTCATTTCCTTACACAAAACTGTGGTTAACTATACTCGCTCTAATTAGCAACGGGGTAATTTTTTAAAATATATTCCAAAGAATTAATGGGAGTCTGGCATTTTTGTTAATACTAATATCAAGTAGTGAATCACTTATACAAACTGGAACTGCTATGTCATCATTTTTTTTGCCTGTTCCAAATCGATTTCGAAAAAATCTACATCTGAAGGTATTTTGTAAGTTTTATTTCCATGTTTTATAAATGGTCCAAACTTCCCTAGATGCAAAGAAATACCTTCTCCAAGTTCGAGAGGAAGCTGATCGAATTTTATAGCATCTTTTAAGGTTAAACTAGTAGGATTTGAGCAAATCTTTTTTGGAATACCGACTCTTTTAGGCTTTTTTTTGTTTTTTTCGTCTTTAGTTTTTTCCCATTCGAAGTAGTATCCATAAGGTCCTTTTTTGAGAAAAACTTTATCACCTTTATAGCGTTCATCGATTCCAATAACTTCATTTGTCGTGGGTATTGCTGAATTTTCCATTTCCCCGTTGTTATTTATTTTTTGTGTAAACCTACACTCAGGGTAAGCAGAACATCCAAGAAATGCACCAAATTTACCAAACTTAAGGCGGATTTCTCCATTGCTACAAACTGGGCATTTTTTACCATTTTTTAAATCTTTAAACACATAATTCTCAATATCTTTTTCAACAACATCGATAACTTTCGTAATACTGAGTTCACTGGCATTTTTTATATGTTTTCCAAATTCATCCCAAAAACGATCAAGAATCTTTTCCCATCTCGCTTTTCCATTCGATATATCATCCAAATCTTCTTCAAGATCAGCGGTAAAATCATACTGTACATACTTTGTGAAGAAATTTCTTAAAAAGGAAGTTGTCATAAATCCCATATTTTCTGGAAAAAACACTCTTTTATTGAGGGTTGTGTATTTTCTTTCTTGGAGAACGTTGATAATTGTTGCATACGTTGACGGCCTGCCAATTCCTAATTCTTCAAGTTTTTTAACAAGACTTGCCTCATTGAAGCGTGCCGGAGGTTCCGTAAAGTGCTGATTGCAATTAATTTTTTTCAGGTTAAGTTCTTCGCCTTCATATAAGACAGGCAACTTTTTAGCATCACCTATAGTTTTTTCACTTTCGGTCCCCTCATCAGCTGATTCCGTGTATATCTTTAAAAAACCATCAAAACCTATCGTTGAACCGGTAGCTCTAAACTTTGTCTCACTTTTATCTGTCGATGTAACTTCAATAGAGACCTGATCCAGAATAGCATTTTCCATTTGTGAAGCGAGAGCCCTCTTCCATATAAGTTCATATACTTTAAATTCAGAATTTGGAAGAAAGGTTTGCATTTTAGAGGGAGTTCTAATAAATGATGTCGGCCTA
The DNA here is from genome assembly GCA_031269095.1 of Holosporales bacterium. Classification (GTDB taxonomy): domain Bacteria; phylum Pseudomonadota; class Alphaproteobacteria; order RUG11792; family RUG11792; genus JAIRWI01. The sequence goes on along the minus strand of JAIRWI010000004.1, from coordinate 1,220 downwards.
ATTGCCTCATGGGCTTCCTGGGCATTTTTTGTTTTTGTTTTATAGACTCTTGGAGATTTTGGAAGATAATTCTTTCCATATTCACTTTCCACGAAGGATCTGGATTCAGATACAGCATCTGCTGATAGAGCAGTACTATCCGTTCTCATGTATGTTATGAGCCCCACCATGGTACCATCAATTTGTATACCTTCATATAACTTTTGCGCAATCTGCATCGCATTTTTTGCGCTAAGCCCCAGTTTTCTTATAGCTTCTTGTTGAAATGTAGCGGTTGTAAAAGGAGCAGATGGGCTTTTTTTAACAGATTTTTTTTCAATTTTTCCAATTTTATAATTTTTTTGTTCAACAACTTTTTTTATAGTACTTGCCTCCGTTTCGCTCTTTATATCGAGTTTTTCCAGTTTTTTCCCTTCAAAATGAGTTAAATTGGTAAAAATATCCCCATTTTGGGCATAAAAATCTCCGTGTATACTCCAATATTCTTCACTGTTAAATGCTTGAATTTCAAGTTCTCTTTCTACAATGATTCGAAGAGCAACGGACTGAACTCTTCCTGCTGAACGGGCTCCTGGCATTTTTCTCCACAATATTGGAGATAACGAAAATCCAACTAAATAGTCCAAGGCCCTTCTCGCCAAATAGGCATCAACCATATTTATATCGAGATCTTTCGTCTGTTTAAAAGCATGTTCTATGGCAGTTTTTGTGATTTCATGAAAAACAACACGTTTAATATTAACTCCTTTTAGCTTTTTCTTTTCTTTTAAAGCTTCAAGAATATGCCAAGATATAGCCTCTCCTTCGCGATCAGGGTCCGTTGCAAGGTACAATTGATCCGTTTTAGAAAGCTCCGCGACAATTTCCTTTAGTTGTTTTTTACCCCGTTCACTCATTTCCCACTTCATACTATAGTGGTTCTCTGTATCGACAGAACCATCCTTAGGGGGTAGATCCCTTATATGTCCATAACTTGCAATAACCTTATAGTCATTTCCAAGAAAAGAACTAAGAGTTTTGGCCTTAGCAGGCGATTCGACAACAACAACTCCTTTTTTCATATTTCCCTCTCATCTATTCCAGGCCAATAATACGAAACTGACATAGCTTTATTATTAAATTTCTTCTCAAATATATTATATGCGATTGCTGACTGTTTTATAAAATGATTTACAAGAAGTTTGCGGCCCCCCCCCGTGGGTAGTAGGTTAATATTGTGG
>JAIRWI010000003.1 GCA_031269095.1 Holosporales bacterium | reverse complement strand
CATACCCTCTGCAGGTCTAAGAGTTATAGTCCTAAGCTTAGTGAGGAAGTTACTCTGATTAGCATTCATTTTCCACTGACCTGGTTTTCCTGAAATTGTTTCTGTACCTTTAAGATTTACTCCAGTCATATCTGTTCCTTCGTTTGTACTATAGAGAAGGTTCAGAAATGTATTACTTATGGAATTATCAGAGCAACAGGAGTCGAAGTTATCTACTCCATCAAAAGGTTGTTTAGCAATCTTTAAGTTGGTACGTAGAGTTAGAGTAGAGGATCTAAGATTGGAGAATGTATCACTACCTGTAATAGTAGTTAAAGAAGGTAGATATATTGCTCCTGCGGTTGCAAGGTAGAATGTAGTATTACCTGTAATAGTAGTTAGAGAAGGTAGATCTATTGTTCCAGTTTTTGTATGAGAGAATGTACCGTTACCTGTAATAGTAGTTAACTTAGGTAATGATAGTGGATTACCATTAGTATTAAGAGCAGAGAATGTGCTACTACTACTAATAGTAGAAGTGCCAATATCAGTTAGAGAAGGTAGGTTTAATATATTTATTACTGCATTTACAAAAGCATAGTTCCCGGTTATATTTTCCAATCCTCTAGCAGTAAAAGAAGTAAGCTTAGTAAGCTTATCAGCAGAAGTATCTCCAAATTGTTTATCTGTACTAATAGTATCTAAGTTATCAGGAGCTACAAAGATCCTTAATTCTCCTGTAGTTGGATGAGAGAAAGTTTTTACATCATCTAAACTAACCTTACTTTTATCCCAAATTCCAGCATCAAGTGTTATAAGCTTAGTAAAGCTAGATAAAGAAGGTGTTAAGGTTAAAGTAAGAGGGTTTTTCAAGAAGTACATACTTATAATATCTGTAGGTGTTTCAGTTATAGTTAAGGTACTTTCTGAAGTATGTATATAAATGTTGAAAGCAGTATCAGTACCAGTTACAAAATATCCCTTGTATGGAACTGCCCGTGGGATTTTCCCTATCTCCTCAATAATCTCAGCTTCTTTACTCTCCCAGAGATGCCTTAGTTTGCTCGTTTCAGAGCCACTGTATGATGTTTTAGGTGTGGAGGCTACCCCCCCCCCCCCCCCGAAGGGATGCTCTGTATATCTCTCATAATACGAGCTGCTCCTTTTGTTATTATATCCTCTATCTCATCTTCTGGACTTCCATAGTAAGGAGCAGGAGTAGAAGCATTAGTATAGTTATTTATTCCAAATAAACCTAATATGATAAACCCTTTATATATGTACTTGTTCATAAAACTTGTTTCCTCCTTGATATGTTATAATTATATTCTATCATTAAAAGGTTAAAAAAGAGTTAATATTTGGGGGGAAAGAGGGGGATAATAAATAATTGCTACAGTAGTTATATAAAATCATATGGATCAACATCTATAGTAATTCTGATGTTTTTGGGTACTTTGATTAAGTTAATCCAATTTTTCACGTAATTCTGAACTAAATGAGACGAAATTACTATAAATCTCAGTCTGTATGTATTTCTTATTCTTGAAATATGAGGGGTAATCGGGCCTATAACCCTAATTCCGCTCTGGCTTGTAACACCGTTTCTTAATATAGAGTTTGCAAAAGATCTTAACTCGTTTTGATTTTGGCTACTTAGTGTAATTGAAATTATTTTTCCAAACGGTGGCATCTTAGTTGCTCTTCTATTAGATAATTCTTGTCTATAAAATTCTTCCAGATCCCCGGAAACCAGGAGTTTAACAAGCGTATCATCAGGATTAAATGTCTGAAAAATTACGGTAGATATACCAGATTGTTCTGATCTTCCAGCTCTTCCTGAAACCTGTAGTATCATTGCGAATGCTTTTTCTGAGGCTCTAAAATCTTCGCCATAGAGCATAGAGTCGACGCATGACACTATAATGGTGTTTAATTTCATGAAATTATGCCCCTTTGCCAGTATTTGAGTTCCCAGTATTATATCCACCTCTCCCCTCTCGATTATGCCAATAGAACTCTCTATTTTAGCTGGGGTATTCATATTATCGCTAGAAACATTCATAATCCGTGCGTTTGGGAAAATTTTTGATATTTGCTCAAAAGCCTTTTCAATACCTATCCCTGCACCTATGAGAGTATCCCCCCCGCACTCATTGCATCTTAATATATGTTTTGTAGCATATCCACAGTAGTGGCACCTCAAAAATTTATCTTTTTCATGATAACAGAGCCAGGTGTCGCAGTTTGGACACGTAGCCTTCCATCCACATTTGCTGCATAATGTTCTGGGAGTATGACCACGTCTGTTTATAAAAATTAATGCTTGTTTACCGCAAGATAGAGAGCTTTTTATGGATTTTATGGAATATTCGCTTAGAAGGTTGCCGTTATATTTATGTTTTTTTAGATCATCTATATAAATCTGAGAGGGGGTTACTCCTTTAAAATAACGATTTTTTAATTCGATATATTCATATTTTTTAAGAATAATAGCGTTATAATATGTTTCAAAAGACGGTGTAGCAGAAGATAAAATAATCGGGATTTTTATAAGATTTGCGAGATATATAGCCATGTCTCGAGCGTGATAGATTATTCCTTCAGATTGCTTAAGGGAGATATCATGTTCTTCATCAATTATTATCAATTCCAATTTTGAAAATGGTATAAAAACAGCTGATCTTGCCCCCACTATAATTAATTTTTCTCCATTTATTGCCTTCTTCCAAATATCTCTTTTTTTGGCTAGGGATACGGAATGGTGCCATATAAAAACCGGTATATTGGGTAATCTAGAAGTGATTTTTTCCGCGAGGCCAGTTGAAAGAGCAATTTCTGGAATAAGAATAAGAACCTGCTTTTTAGCTTTTGCAATTTCTAGGAACACTTCTGTTTTACCAGATCCAGTCACTCCATGTAAAAGTATCGTCTTAAACTGGGTATCAAATTTTTTTATTTGTGAAACTGCAAATGCTTGAGAGCTGTTTAAACTTATTTTTTCTGCAATTTTCGCATATACGCTTTTTATTTTTTTTTCTTCAAGTAATATACTTTCTATCGAAAACGGGACAAGTAATTTTAAAATTCTTCCAAATGAAGTTATTGTATATTTTGAAACAAATTTAGAAAGTTCTATGTAAGCCTTTGGAATACGATATGGCAATATAGAAAGTATTTGTTTTAATTTCCCTTTGTAATTCTCATTATTTTTTTCAGTAATAATTCCAATACATTCTTTATTTCTAAAATTTACGATAACAATTTGACCGTTTTTTAAACTATCGTCAATATGTGAGTACGTAAACGAAATTTGTGGTACATCAAAAGGAACGGCGACACTGTAATTCATATCACCTCATTGATTATAATTTTTCAATACTCTAGATTTTTGAATATTCCATTCTCTTTCTTTTATCGTCTCTCTTTTATCAACAATATTTTTACCGCGTGCTAGAGCGATACTGAGTTTAATAAACCCTTTGTGATTAAAGTACATCGTTAGAGGAACAACTGTTAAACCTTTTTTCCGAATAGCGCCGAGAAATTTATTGATTTCTCTTTGATGCATTAGAAGTTTGCGTGGGCGTTTAGATTCGTGATTATTATAGCTTGCTTGCATATAAGGGGAAATATCGGCGTTAAACAAAAAAAGGTCATCAGAATTATCCATCCCCCCAACGAATGACTCATTTATGCTGATTTTTCCATTTCTTATAGATTTAATTTCAGAACCGGTTAAAACAATTCCAGTTTCCACAATTTCCATGATTTCGTATTCGAATCGCGATTTTTTGTTTTTTGCTACTATCTTGAAATTATTGTTTTTTGTAGCCATAACGCTTTAGTAAACTTATAAACTTTCTGTTTAATGCTATGCTTTCTAACAGATATTTTCATCAGAAAAAAAATTATAGTGACTTTTAGCATACAAAAGCGTTGTTGTTTATTTTTTCTACATTCTTCTGGATTTTTCGTGCTTTTTATCAAAATCTTTGAGATATGGCTTTAGAGATCAAACCAGCAGCTATGGCTCTTGTTTGTTCTCTATATTTAGAGCCATAGCTGTTCTAATTCTTTAAGTAGAAGGTTTGGCCCAGGTATATACACCACCACTCAGTGCAGCCTTACTAAGTGTAAGAGAGTCCCACGAAGTTATTCCTGTTGTAATAGTAAATGAAGTAGGCATAGTCATATTCTCAGCAGGTCTAAGAGTTATAGTTCTAAGGTTAGTGAAAAACTTACTATTAGTAGCATTCATTCTCCATTTACCAGCAACTGCTGCATCTGGAGATGTTGGTTCTTCATCTAAGTTAAGGGTAACTCCAGTCATAGGTGTTCCACTTGTAGTACCATCCTCAGTACTATAGAGAAGGTTCAGAAATGTATTACTTATGGAACTATTACAACAGTAGTAGAAGTTATCAATGCCAGAAGGTTTACTAATCTTTAAGTTAGTACGTAGAGTTAGAGTAGAGGATCTAAGATTGTAGAATGTTTCACTACCTGTAATTTCAGTTAGAGAAGAAAGATCTATTGCTCCTGTAGTTGCAGAGTCGAATGTACTATAACCTGTAATACTAACTAACTTAGGTAATGATAGTGGATTACCATTAGTATTAAGACTCTGGAATGTATAATTACTATTAATCTTCTCTAGAAGAGGAATATCTATAGCTCCTGTTTTTGCAGAGTTGAATGATTAATCACCTATAATACTAACTAACTTAGGCAATGATAGTGGATTACCATTAGTATTAAATTGGTAGAATGTCTGATTAGTATTAATAGTGGTAGTATCATTAGTATAACCAATGTTAGTTAGAGAAGGTAGGTTTAGTGTATCTATTGTTGCATTTT
>JAIRWI010000001.1:0-5000 GCA_031269095.1 Holosporales bacterium | reverse complement strand
GGGTATAGTTTACCCCTGTTAACTAGAGTGAGTATACTGGGACTTGTGTTTAATGGGGAGGAGTATGGGGTGCTTTTTTCTGAAGGTCAAGTGGGCTAAATATAAACACTCTCTTGTTTCTTACGTACTCATATTAAAAAAAAAACAACCTACATAGTTCCCTCCTCTATAGGAGACCACCTTCCCTTGCGAAACTATGACATTATTTTTTATTTTATAGTTGTTCCAGCTAATATTGATATCGATAAATGTACCTAAAACATCAGCAATTCTTGGCATAGGTTTTGAAAAATTATCTCTTTGCTAACAGGAACGAGTATATTTTATGTCATAAAACTGTCATATTATAAAAAAGTTAGCAAAAAGTTATTCTTGTTAAGAATTAAGGAGTTTTTTGAGAGGAAAAATGAAAATATATGCCCAAATACCAACTGGAGAGGAATATATAGTTGTGTAACTCCCCTCCTAGAGAGAAGATATATATGCGTGGGAGGGGGATGATAGGAGTACACCTACATAAAGTATGTTATATTGCTAAAAATAGCTTTTAGTTCTTTTTTGAGTTGTAAAAGTTATTTTCTTTCACCTTTTTGCTTCATATTTATTGCTGTAACCTATCACTCATAGGTGTCTAATTTTATATAGTTTCATCGATATGGCAGTCAAACTTGATGGTATAGATATTTTAATTCTCAATAATTTGCAGAAAAACGGGAGAATGACGAATTCTGAATTGGCAAATAGAGCGGGGATATCTGCTCCGCCATGCTTAAGGCGCCTTAAGAATTTGGAGAATAAAAAGGTTATCATGGGATACCGTGCAGATATTGATAGGTTCGTTGTAGGGTATAATTTTGCTGCGCTCTGTCTTGTATCAATAATTAAGCAATCTACCCAATATTTTGAAGATTTTGTAAATTACATTCGTACTCTGGATAAGGTTCGGAAGTGTTTTTCTACAGCAGGCGATTTTGATTTTATTTTAGAAGTAATATCCAAAGACTTTGCAGACTATGAAAAATTTTTAACAAACTATCTAAAAACTTTCGAAAACATAGAAAAAATCAAAACATATGTCATGGTTAGCTGCAATAAGAACGAAAAGGGAGTTCCTATTGGAGAACGGGATTAGTCTTCCTCTGGAAGCTTTTCGATTTTTTTGCTAGATTTTGTCATAAATGGGAGGTCTACCTCGTTACCTCCGTTTACTTCTCTAATTTGTTTGGCATGTTGGCGGTATACCTCCATCATTCCCTGTTCGATTTCTCCATCGGGATCGGGAATGGCCTCTTCTATTTCTTTTTTAGTAAAACCAAACTGTTCAGCAATTAATTTGTATTTTTCCATTTCATTTTCAATTTTATCAAATTGATTTATGGTTGCTGTTAATCTTTTCATGTAATCTATAATTTTCCAAAACATTTCTATATTATTTTTAGGAAATTTTTTCGCGAATAATTTTATAATAAACAGGTCTTTAGGGGAGAAAATAATAAACCTAATTTTTACACCATACATTTGACCATATTTTTCTAAAAACTTATGAAGTTCAACAGCAATGAATTCTGTACAATGCATGCAAGATGGAAGCATATATATAGTGATAGGATCTTTATCAGTTGGACACCCTAATTTGAAACTCATTATATCTGATGGTAATCGCAGTGATGACGAGGAGGAGGAGGACGATGGAGAGGTAACAACTTCATCGCTATTTATTTTCTTATTCGCATTGCTGTTAGGTACTTTGTATTGTTCAGAATTATCCACAAACTCATTATTTTCCGATCTTCCCAAAAAACTGCTGTTACAAACTATTCCTATAAAAACGTAGCGAATATAATGTGAAATTTTCATTATAAAAATTTTTTATGATTTTATAATCAACATTCTATTAATGTAATTTATTTTTACAAATAAACAAAATGTTTTTTGAATATAGCCTGTAATAAAAATATCTGTATGCTATGTTCTAGGGGGAAATAATTAGTTTATTAAAAAATAAAATAAATTAATTCCAAGTAAATATATGTTTAATAAAATTAATTGTAATAGTTGCCAGGAATATAACTGGGATAAAAGGGATATTTTGATACTTTCTAAAGATTACTCCAAAAATTATCCCATATATTCCTATACATATTATAAATAATTCCCACATACTATTTTTTATTAATAGTGAATGAACTAGTATTAAAATATAGTCGGCGAATCCAAATGCTTGTTTTTTCTTTACTACATAATAAACTATGCCAATTGCTAAAAATATTATAGATGGTAATATGCAAATGTTCTCAAATCTGTAAAAAACGATAATAGCTAAAACATAAATGGAAAGAATATAAGTATTTACTTTTCTTTGTGATATATCCTGATACGATAGTGCCGTCCCAAGAATCGTTATAATTAGCGTTTCAAAGAACATAAGGTGCTGTACACTTCTCGAGCACGGAATGACGAACGAACTAATGGTCCAGAAACAACCTGCTTAAAGCCCATATTAATAGCAGCATCTTTGTAATCTTGAAATTCTTCGAGGGTGATATACCGAGCAACGGGATAGTGCATTTCCGACGGACAGAGATACTGCCCAATAGTTACTATATCAACTCCTACATTAAACAAATCTCTAAAAGTTTTTACTACATCCTCTTTGTTTTCCCCTACCCCAACCATCAAACCAGATTTCGTCACCATATTTGGGCTTATTTTTTTTATGTTTTTCAGAAATTCCATTGATTTGTTATATTCTGAAGGTGGATTTTTAATGATATGATGAAGCCTTTGAACAATTTCAATATTATGTCCTAGAACATTGGGGAGAGCTTCTGTTACTATCTTTATGGAATCAATATCTCCACTAAAATCGGAGGTAAGAACTTCTATCTCTGTCCCTGGTGAAATTTCTTTTACTTTGAGTATAGTTTCTGCAAAATGAGATGCTCCTCCGTCAGGTAAATCATCTCTGGTAACCGATGTTATAACAACGTACTTTAAGCCAAGATCTCTTATCGAAAGAGCTACTTTTTCTGGTTCCATTGGATCAAGCGAATGCGGAGTCCCAGTTTTAAGATTGCAGAAGCTACAATTTCTAGTGCATATATTCCCCATTATAACGAATGTAGCTGTTTTGTTCTTCCAGCACTCACCAATATTTGGACATAAAGCTTCCTCACAAATAGTACCGACTCCGTATTTTTTTATAATTTGCATGGTTTTTGAAAAATCATCAGTTTCTCCAGAACGAACTTTTATCCAATCTGGTTTTTGCAGAGGAGATGTATCCGACATGTAACTCGCCCTTAAAATTTCACGAGGAATTTACCGAAATTATATATAAAATTTTAAATTATTTAAGCTTTTTATTTCTTAGATATAATTTTGTGTAAATCCATGATAATTTTCTATTCTATAACGAAACCGTGAGTTTTTCTATATCAATTTTTTACATATATACTCTTTCTAGTTAATAACGTGTGATTTTTTAACCTATATTTCTTATAATTACAGTTTTTGGGCTTTTTAGTTGATACTAAAGTCACAACTAAAGCAACTATATATACCATATCTCATAAAAATGTAAAAAGATTATATCTTTATCATTTTAAAATAAACTGAACACCGTGTTTTAAGCCGTCTTCGGAAATGGAGTGACCTATATTGTGACATGTGTACATTTCGTTATACACCCCCATTTCTGAGAGATTTTTTGATGCGTGTTTCATATTACTATAGGGAACGTTTACGTCATCATCTCCGTGTACAATAAGGATCTTGTTATTGGTATACTCCGTTCTATCGTGGGGCCGTGGTTTTACGGCAAAAAGTCCTGAATACGGAATAATGTGTGAAAAATTAGCATAATAGATCATTTCAAATGCCAGCATTGCTCCTTGGGAAAATCCCATAATAGCTATATTTTCAAAAGGAATACTATCTCCGTATTCTTCAAAGGATTCTCGCATAATAACGATGTTTTCAAATAATTCTTTCCCAGAGGTGTCAAGCCCATCTCTTATATTTTTATAGGACATATCCTCGTCAAGATGGAACCACTGCCTGCCGCCAAATCCTGCTGTTTGGTCACAGGGGTGTGGAGCATCTGGAAGCAGGAAAACCGCATCGTCAATAGCAGTCTTCATATAATTATATAGAGGCAAAAAATCAGTCCCAGAAGCTCCATATCCGTGGAGAATAATCACAATTCTCTTAGCCTTTTCAAATTTTTTTGATTTATATCTATCTATTTTCATTTTTTTTTCCTCAGTATACATATTGCCTAGACATTGGTTAACAATAGCATGGGATTTGGAAAAATAATATTTTTCCCTCTACTTCTTTGAAAAATTTCTTTTTCAAAATTAACTTTTTTTACCATATTTCCCAAAATTGCAGTTTTTTTTGCGTTCGTTTTGAAGGAAATAAGCTGAATTTATAATCGTTTGACTCGATAACTAAGTAATTTTCGAAGCTATCCCTTTCAGAGAATCATTGAAGCTTTTGTATCTGTATCAGTTTGTTTGGTCGAATTAATCGAGTATATATATCCACAGCACGCAAAACTCCAAGGACTCCTTCTCTTTCTCCTTCTCCTTCTCCTTCTCCTTCTCCTTCTCCGTCTCCTTCTCCTTCTCCTTCTCCTTCTCCTTCTCCTTCTCCTTCTCCTTCTCCTTCTCCTTCTCCTTCTCCTTCCACTCTCCACCATCTTTCAAAGGGTCAAAAGGATTTTGAATCTTCACTCTTTGACATGACCATGCTAAGTCACCCATTGTAAAGACTGGAAAGAAGAAGTTTTCCATGCAGTCCTTCATCCTCCATCTCTCCTCTCCTCCACTTCCTGATTCACTCAGCACCTTCCTCCATGGATGCTCATTGGGGGTTGTTGAAGAAGGAAGAGATGATGATGAAGAAGAAGAAGAAGAAGAAGAAGAAGAAGAAGAAGAAGAAGAAGAAGAAGAAGAAGAAGAAGAAGAAGAAGAAGAAGAAGAAGAAGAAGGAGG
>JAIRWI010000035.1 GCA_031269095.1 Holosporales bacterium | reverse complement strand
AAGGTTTAAGATAATAGTAGATAGATATAGAAACAGAAGAAAGAGATTTGGACTAAGATTTAATCTCCTGGCTGCCTGCTGCAATTTCCTCTTGTTAATTTAATTTCGAAAGAGGTCTATTATAACTCAGTCTTGTGAAGTTTGGGGAATTGTTTCAGAACACTACGATGATGGAGAATATAGTGGGGGAAACATGGACAGAACGGGGCTTCAGGATCTGTTTCGTGACATAGAAGCAGGACTCATCAATTGTGTCGTAGTTTACAAAATCGACAGATTTTCTAGACCTCTTTTGGATTTTTCCAAAATCGTTGAACTTTTTGATAAGAATAAAGTTAGCTTGGTGGCCTTAATCCAATCCTTTACCCCATCGAACTCTGTGGGTAGATTGATGCTGAATGTTTTGCTGAGTTTTACTCAATACGGAAGAAAACTTACAGGAGAACGCAGTCGTGATAAGATTGCTACATCCAGGAAAAATGGGCTGCTGGATGGGAGGGTACTCTCCACTCGGTTATGATGCAAAAGACAGATCTTTTATAACTAACAAAGATGAATCTGAAATTGTGAAGGATTTGTACGAAAAATTTACCGACCTGAAATCTATTACAAAGCTATTGGGGTACGCCAAGACAAATTGTAATAAGATAAAATCTGGTAAGGATTTCAGTAAAAATACACTTAGGCAACTGTTAGAAAACCCCATAAATAAAGGTTATGTAAGCCACAAATGTACTCACTACAAGGGGCTGCATGAAGGAATAATTGATGATGAATTGTTTGACAAAGTGCAGTCAACATTCCGCATACTTTCACAGAAAAATGCGTCCAGGCGCAGCTTGGTTTTTTTAAAAAATATAATACGTTGTGGTGTTTGTGATTGCTCAATGACTCCAACTTATTGCAAAAATCATAACAGAAAATATAGGTATTATACATGTTCCAACCATGTTCGTAAGAAATCTTGTAGTTCTGAAAACAAGAATTTACCAGCCGGGATGATTGAAGAATCTGTAACAAAGGAGGTTAGGAAAATCCTGCAAAACCCAACGATTACAGCGCTTACGATACACAAATTAGCTGAGAATAACGTTGGCATTGATGATGCTCATGAATCTCTGAAAAGTATAGATAAACTTTGGGATACATTGCATTTTCAAGAGCAACAAAGGATTACGAAACTGCTAATCAAGAACGTTGTTGTTGAAAATATGGGGTTCAAGATTCTGCTAAATCCAGATGGTGTGGACCAACTTCTACAGGAGATTTAACTAATGACTATTTATATAGAATTTAATGTTAAACGCAAGAAACAAAGGGTTTTGATAACCACACCAGATGGTAGTGCTCCTATCTTTGAAAAAGCTAAAGAGGATAATACTTTGCTAAAAGCATTACTCAAAGCACATTTGTGGACGAGGAAGATACAATGAGGAAGTTTTGAGAACATATCAAAGCTTTGCAAACACTACAAAATCAACGATTCATACGCTAGCAAAATCATGAACCTCAACTACCTTTCACCAAAAATGAAAGAGATGATCATCAACGGCAAACAACCAAAACACCTGAGATTGCAAGATCTTATAAACGACGTCCCGCTGAGTTGGGAGGAACAGGAAAAGAAGTTTTTGTAGGGAAATTCGTACCTTGCAATAACTTAAAACCCTTTATCTCCAAACATTTTCTACCAATAGAGTAACGAGTTCGTGAGGAACCTCCGAGCTCTTATAAAGTCTCTTCGCAAAAATGTGAACTTTTTTAGGGGATCAAAAAAAGTAAGGATTCTCAAGACTTACGAGAATGATACATCGCTATGTCGAAGTATCATTTAAATGGAGTTTTTGGTCTATCTTGGAATAGAAATTGGCAAAATCACACCAAATATCAAATCATCAAAGTATCATGCCAATACATGCTACCCCTTATATTTTAACGGCTTTAGAGCAACGTCGAAAATCAGTAGGAGTTTGTTTCGGCGGTAAAACTTGGCGGAGAGAGAGGGATTCGAACCCTCGATACGGCTTTAAAACCGTATAACGGTTTAGCAAACCGCCGCCTTCAGCCTCTCGGCCATCTCTCCATATATACTCATCGTAAGTTACGGTACAACATTTTTACCATTTTCGTCAAGATTGGTATGCTTCATCATTTTCCAAAAAATTGGGATTCCAGTAAGAATCATGACGAAAAGAGCTATATAGCTATTAATTGAAGAGTTTACCAACACAAAAATACAAAACACTAAAGCAAGCGAGGTAATAACTAAGGAGTTCATAGATTGTTTTTGTAGCAAATAAAATTTTATATATGCAAGGATTGCGATCATATAAAGAACGACATAGACAATAATAGACATATCCATAAATTTCACTATCTTATCAGCAAAATATGGGCTTTTTTGTAAAATTAGTATCATGATAGTTCCAATTCCACTTACCAAAAAACCATAGTGTGGCGCTCCATTTTTGTTTGTTTTACCAAAGAATTTAGGGAAAATCTTTTCAGTCGCTGCTGATTTCGCAATTTGTCCACTGAATAAAACCCACGCATTAAGTGAACCCGCACACATAAGAAAGGTAATAAATCCAATTATTTTGTCATACCCTCCTCCGAATACTCGCACCATGATGTAGGTAAATGGGGCCCCGACGTTTTCTAATTCAGATGGAGAAATTATACCAAAAACAGCGAATGTATTTACCACACAGATGATCGCAACAAGCGCTGTTCCCATAACTATAGCCAATGGTATTGTACGTTTTGGATTTTCTACGGAATCCGCTGATGAAGTCGCTCCTTCTAACCCCACGAATCCCCAAAAAGACAAAATAGTAGCCTTAGAAAGAGCGCTGAGAGTTGTCATATCTTCCGGTAAAGATTCTTTGAAATTAGAAAGATCTATATTCCTAATAGCAATAATAGGAACAATAATAAGAGGGATAATTTTTAATATTGTTAATATTAGTTCAAGATATCCAGAGGTTTTAACTCCTTTTATATTAACGAGAGTAATTGAAACTACAAGCCCTACCTCCAAAAACAACTTGTATATAGGAAGAAGATTCCCAGTAACAGACATAAGATACCCAATAGCAGTCGCTATCATTATCGGATTACATGCCCATGCAGCACACCAATATATCCAGGTTATAAAAAAACCAATTTTTTCTCCAAAAAACATCTTTGCATACATGTGAGGTCCTCCCGCTTTTGATGTGTGTATGCAAAGATACGAAAAAACAATAGTTATAAGAACAGCTCCAATTCCTGCAAAAATCCATCCTAAAACCCCCATAAATCTAAAAGGAGCTAAAACCGATGGCATAATAAAAATACTGGCTCCAAGTTGAGCACTTATGACTATAGATATAAGAGACCAAAATCCTATTTTCGAGTTTGACATGTTGTTTTTGAAAAAATGCGTATACGCTGGAATTGTACACATTTGTCCGTATACAGGCTAGATTTTCGTTTATGGTCGATCCGGATACACTTTACTCACTCTAGTTAGCAGAGAGATAATTTTTCAAAACCTATCCAAAAAAAATTACTGATGTTTTAGGTACATTTGTCGATATCAATATTAGTTGAAACAGCGGTATTAGAATATGGATCATCCTTAGTTATCAGAATCAGAATCATCTGGATCTGGATTATCCCCAGCTGGAGCTGGTGGAGCTGGTGGAGCTGGTGGAGCTGGATTAACCGGTATTGCAGCACCAGCCGGATTTGGATTGGCCGGAGGTTGTGGTAGAGGAGCAGGCAGAAACAGTGTATCAATGAGGGGGATGAATAATATTGGTAGTAGTATCAAATACCGCAATCAGATTTGGATTTCCTTCAATCTGAGTTAATTCATCAATGTGGGGCTCAAAAATAAAACGAAAAACTCCAGATACAGCATATCGCAACAAAAAATCTTCTGGTATTATTGGAGCTCCCTCATAAATTATCATACTTAGATCTAAAAATAGTCCTTGAAGTGCAATACCATATGCACCATTCATTGCCAGATTTTGAATTGCGGTAGTTATTTTTCCAAAAAACAAAAACATACCATCGTACCTATACGTGGTAACATATCTTTATTAACACTAGCAACATAAAATATAATTTTTTTTCGAGTCACTATGTGGATGTATTTTTTTTCTAACTATACAGGAATACCACAGTATGATCTCACTTTTTCCATAAAGTATTTAGCATAATTTTTATCACTGGCATTGAAAGAAATCACTCTATTATCAGATTCGGATACGGCGCAGTGACCAACTAGGTCCGGTCCTTTGTAAAAAACGAAATATTTCGTATCTGGGAACATCTCTCCGACGTATTCTAATTCTTTATAATGGGCAGCAAAACGTATACAAAGCCCTTCAAATCCTGCTTTTTTCAAAATTTTTCTTATAAATCCATCTTTCATAAGAGTATATTTACCTAATCCATATTCATTTTTTTTATCAGACTCTAAAAACTTAGAATTTTGTAGTTTAAGAGCAGAATATTCGACACAGGCTTTTGGATTGTCTCTCATATAGTCTCTAAATACGATAAATCCTTCAAGTTCTGGGGAATTTCTTTCTACAACATGAAGATTTATTTTTATGTTTTTTTTGGAATCTCCTGAGAAAAAATAACGAAATGGAATATTAAACTCCCCTTTATAAATGTATCCATGATTTTTTAGAATTAGGGACTTATTCAGATTTTCTATCTCCAGAGCTATATCAATTTGTGGCTTGGCCACCAAACCACGAACTGCTGTCGAGCCAATATGATGTATACTAGCGAAATTCTCTCCAATTATATTACTGATAAGGACAGATTCAGTTTCAAATATCCCAATGGCTATGTCATATAAGTCACCACAAATATAAGTATTCATACGGCCGTTCTCCTAATTGAAGTATGTTAGATTAAATTTAATTTCTTCTGTGTATTCCTTTCTCCTCTCTTTATCCCCCTCTTTGTATAATTTGGTCTTTTTTTAGAGATATCTTTATCTTCTTAAATAGTCTATACCACAAAAACTTACCTTAAATACTTCCGCTATCCCTCTTAGGTATTTATCTGGATTAGCCTCTACATACTCTCTAAGTTTAGTATAATCTATCTTCCTTGGTTTTACTACAATTGTTTCAGGTCCCAAACTTCCTTTCTCTCTGAGAAGTTTTTTTCACGAAAATATAGCTTTTGCAGAAATATTAAATATCTTAGCTGTTTCATGAATTGTATGTGTATTAGTGTACGCTAATACCTTTTCCCTAAAGTCTACTGAATAATTTATAATATTAATCCTTAAAAGTTTTTAATATTATGCTTGGCTTTGTGTATCTTTGCAAGCTAGGGTGAGTATATAGTGATTACATTTTCTTTAGTTGAGCTATATATAAATAGAATACTGGGACGAGAAATATTGTGAAAAACGTACCAATTGCCATCCCCCCAACTATAACCACCCCGAGAGGGATTCTAATCTCTGAACCAGCTCCTGTAGCAAAAGCAAGTGGTAGGGCTCCCAATACCATAGCGAACGTAGTCATCATAATTGGGCGCAAGCGACGCTTAGCGGCTTCCTGGATTGAATCAATGTAGCTTTTCCCTTGTTTAACTAACTTATTAGCCGAATCTACTATCAATATACCATGCTTTGTTATAAGCCCTATAAGTGTTAAAAAACCTATGTTTGAAAATATATTAACGGTACCAGATTTCACACATGTCAAAGCGATTACCCCCCCGACGAGTGCCAAGGGAACTGAAAGCATGATAATAAATGGATCACGCCAACTTTCGAACTGTGCAGCCATAACAAGATATATAAAACTTATAGCCAAGAAAAAGATAAGCATCATCGTATGTGATTCATTTAGATATTTTTTAGTATCTCCTATAAAATCTACAAAGACATCTTCAGGTAATGTTTTTTTTGCTATATCCCTTACGACTTCTATCGCTTCGGCCAAACTTGTTGAAGCGTTCAGAATACCGAATACAGTATGTGACCGTGTTCTATTATAGCGCTGAATCGAAACGGGCCCTGATTTTGAATATACATTTATAACTTCGATAAGAGGAAGCATTGATTCTTCCTTCTGCCCTTCCGTATGATGTTTAATATATATTTCTCCCAATTGTTCTTTAGTTTTTTTGAAATCATCAGCTATTTCGACCATAACGTCATACATTTTGTTTTCTTTTTTGAAATGGCTAGCAACACGACCTCTTATAAGACTATCAATCGTTGTGGCAATGGTATCTGGGTCAATATTTATGGCAGAAGCCTTATCCTTTAAAATTTCGACTATATGTTCTTCTGCCTCGCTGTTTGACGATGATCTTATTCCTTGAACTATATTAGCCTCGTACATTTCATGGACAAGATTAGAGGAAAGTTCTCTAAGTTCTCGATGAGATTTGTTCCCTCTTACAACAAACATAATATTTCTAGAGCTTTCGTCCCCTCCTCCATGTCCTGAGCTGAATCTTACATCTATTCCAGCAATAGAGTCGTATTTTTCTTTAATATTTGCCATAACATCGTCTGTTGAACGTTCCCTATCGTCTTTTAAGACTGCATCTCCTTCAAAACTTGGATTAGTAATTCTATACTCTCTAGACTCTACTTCTGAAATTCCTCCAATCATTTTATCAAGAGCATCGACATATCGCTGGGTATATTCTAGGGTAGATGTTTGAGGTGCATGTCCTTCAAAGCTTATAATTCCCATATCTTGGTATGGAATCTGCTCTGCTGGCATAAAGAAAAATATCGCATAGCCAAAAACTGAAAATATAACAGCTGCAATAACTGCAGTTCTTTTTTTATTAAGAATTTTTTGCAAAAAAGTTGAATATTTTAAATCGATTTTAGCCAAGAGTTCTGAAGCATCCAGTTTATCTTTTATCTTATCCAACAAGTTAGAATACTGAAAAAAAGAGAGTTTAGTTTTTTTATTATTTTTACTCTCTGTAGAAATAAGAGTTCTCGAACACATCATTGGAGAAAGTGTTAAAGCAATAAAACCAGAAAGAAACACAGCCCCTGCAAGCGTTACAGAAAACTCTTTAAGCCATTTACCTGTTGTTCCCTCTGCTAGGGCAACTGGAGCATACACTGCACATAATGTTAGAGTCATCGCTATAACAGCAAAACTAACTTCTTTTGTTCCCTCTATAGCCGCCTTTATTGGAGGCAATCCTTTTTCTATATACTTATATATGTTCTCCAAAATAACGATCGCATCGTCAACGACGAGACCTATTGCCAAAACCATACTCATAAGAGTCATATTATTAATACTAAATCCAGCGATATACATAATAAACAGTGCTCCAACAAGTGATATCGGAACGGTTATAAGAGGAACAAGCGCAGCCCTCATTGATTTTAAAAAAACAAAGACAACGAGGACGACAAGAAGTATTGATTCCACCATTGTTTTATAAACCTCATAAAGAGATTTTTCAATAAATGTTGTCGAGTCATAGGCGATACATAGTTTTACATCCTCAGGTGCCTGTCTTTTCATTTCTTCAAATTTTATTTTAACTCCTCTAGCAATTTGAATTGGATTTGAGGAAGACTGGGCAATAATTGCTACACTAACGACTTTTTCTCCATTAAATCTGGACATAACTTTTTTGTCGCTTGTATCTAACTTTGCATTACCAATATCCCTAAGTTTTATTACACTATTATTTTTTACAACAATTGGAATATCTTCAAATTCCTCAGGAGTTTCCACACTTGCTACCGTGCTTATTACATATTCTCTATCCTTATTAATAATTTTACCTGCGGGTCTTTCTATATTTTGTCTTCTAATAGCGTTTGCTACATCGATTACCGTTAATCCGTAAAATGCCATTCGCCTTGGATCTAGAGAGAGAGACATTTTATATTTTCCCGAACCGAAAACATCAACTCTAGCGACTCCTGGAACTGATTCAAGGACGTGGCTAATTTCATTAGAAGCAAAATTATACATCCAACTGTTGCTCATTTTTGAACTAATTAGCACTATATTAATAACGGCTTTTTCATCCGAACCAGCTTTGGTTAAAATAGGTTCCTGTGCGTCATCTGGAAATCTGTCAGCCCATTTGCTCAATCTATCTCTAATATCGTTAGTAGCTGAATCTATATCTCTTTTTTCTGTAATAGCTATATGAACCTTACTCGTTCCATTATCACTTGTAGATTCTATAGAATCTATACCCTCAACTCCGGCAACTGCCTCTTCTATATTTCTTGTTATTTGGGTTTCTATTATTTCTGGACCGACGCCATGATAATCCATCTTCACAGTTATATAGTTTTTTGAAACATTAGGGTATTGACGTATTGGGAGTCTTTCCCCTGTAACTAGACCAAGTAAAACAACTACAAGCGTCATAACCCAAGCAAATACTGGTCTTTCTATACAAATTTCAGATAGTTTCATAGTATTTCTCCATTTTTTTTCTGTGCATATGAACGGTAGTTAATTATCATCGTTATTATCAATAGTATCCTTATCGTGATGACTATTTTTTTCCTCACCAGTTTTATCATCAACCACAGAAGCATCATTTTGCCTATCATCATTACCGGATTTACTATTATTTTTTTGATCAAAAAAAGAATCTGTAGCAAGGCCTTGTTGGGAAAATTCATCTGTTTTTTCCCCTTCACCTGAAAATGATGATTCATTGTCTTCTTCATTTTGATTATCCAATACTCTTGTACGACAACCATCTGAAAGTTTTAAGTGGCCAGCTATAACTACGTTTTCTCCTTCTTTAAGTCCTGCAACAATTTCAACCCCGTGAGTGTCTTTGGCGCCAATAAGAACCCTACGTCTATAAGCTCGACCTTTATCATCAATTACCCAAACGAAATCTATTGATCCCTCTCTATCTAAAGCATCTTCATTAATTAAAAGAACATCACTTTTCTCTCCTATAACAAGAGTTACGTTAGCAAATAGGCCATGTTTCAAAACACCTGTTGGATTTGGAATAACAGCTCTCACTAGTACACCATGGTTTCTTGTATCAACTTCCGAATCCACAGCATCAACCGCTCCTGTAAAAACCTTATCTGGGAAAGAATCAACAGTTATATCAACGCTTTGCCCCACGGCAATATCTTCAACATACTTAGCAGGAATAACAAATTCGACCTTGACTGAAGAGTTATCAACAATCGTAACAAGATCTGTATGTTGCTGAACTATATTTCCAGGGGTTGCTCTCATAATACCAATAACCCCCGAGAAAGGAGCTTTTATTATGGTTTTTGAGAGTTGATATTCTGCTGATTCCAAATTGGCTTTTGCAGAGTTCATTTCCGCAAGAGTTTTGTCATAATCCTTAAGTGCCCCTACTTTTTGTTTATATAATTTCTCCATTCTATCATACTCTGCTTTATGGAGAATATATCCCGCTTCAGCCTTATTTTTTTCTGCTTTAAAATATTCGTCTTCGAATTTAATCAATTCTTGATCTTTTTCGACGCTTCCTCCTTCGATAAAACATATTTCTTTTATTTTGCCGGATATTTCTGCTTTTATAGTAACCTCCGCATTTGCTTTAAGAGTTCCTATAGACTTCACCTGACGTAGGGTTGTCCCGAGCTTGGCTTTTTCTGCTTCTACTCCAACTAATTTTCTATCGAATGCATCCATAGCATCGGCTTCATCGTTGCGAAGAACGATGCGGCATATTCCTCTAACTGCTGGTTTCATTGCATTTAAAAAAATAAAAAGGGAAAAAAAGATAGCTAATAACATAATAACGTGATTCTTCAAGGAATTTATATTATTTAAAAAAAATTCTTTTTTATTAGGAACAATGATAGCTTTTTTCCAAAACAAGTAACTTGAATACAAGAATTTTTTAATTTTTTCAAACATACCCAATCATCACTAAAAACTCGTAGCTTACCAATGTAGAGTTTATCATAAAACAGGTTATACACACCAGTCTTTGTATACGGAGTTCATCGCATTGTTAGTATTACCATCATCATTTATTATTCCATTTCTAATATCAGTCATCAGCCTGTTCATTGTATATATATTATGTATCGATATTAGAGAACCTCCTAGAGATTCCTTACCCTTAAAGAGGTGGTTTATATAACTTCTTGAAAAACTTTGACATGTATAGCAGTTGCAATCCTCACTAATTGGAGAACAATCTTCTTTATATATAGAGTTGGAAAGATCAGTATAATTCTTACCATTACAGAATTTTTTTTTAACAATAGCCATTCCATGTCTTGCTATTCGCGTTGGAGAAACACAATCAAATGTGTCAATTCCGTACATAACTCCATAAAATATATCTTCAATCCCGCCTATTCCAAGAAGATGTACTGATCTAGATTTATCTAACATACTATTCGTCATTTCGACAATATCTCTCATTTCCTGTTCGGTTTTCCCAAGCGATCCTCCTATAGCAAAACCAAAAAAATTATGATTATTAGCAAAGTCTGCACTTTCTTCTCTGAGATCTTTATACACCCCACCTTGAATTACAGCCAAGATTTTTTGTGTACCATCTCCAGTTTCATTAATATAATTAAGAGAACGAAGTCCCCATCTTTTGCTTCTTTCCATAGATTCTTTAGTGTATTTTTTATCGACATGAAAAGGGGTACATTCATCGAATGAAACTATAAGATCAGCTCCCAAGTCTTGCTGAATCTTCATAGAAATTTCTGGGGTAATCAAAATTTTTTTACCATCTATATACGAACGGAATAAAGCTCCCTCTTCTGAAATCTTCAGCATTGTCTTTTTATTTTTAAACCCATTACACCTTGCTATTCCTTTTATTTCAGAAGCGACTCCTCCATGACCAAGACTAAAAATTTGAAAACCTCCAGAATCTGTTAGCATTGGTCCATTCCATCCTGTAAATTTTCCCAAACCACCGGATTTTTTAATTATACTGCTTCCTGGTTGAAGCATAAGATGGTATGCATTAGATAATATAATTTGCGTTCCAGCGTTCCTGACTTGATCTATAGTCACTCCTTTTACATCCGCTTTAGTTGCACAAAATATAAAAGCCGGGGTATCTATAATCCCGTTAGGAGTTATCAATCTCCCAACCCTTGCCTTTGATTTACTACTTTGTTTTATAAGCTTAAAACTAAACATAGTATTTTTTATATAAGAGTTATTCTAGGTTCAACTTTAGGTTTCTCAAGAGATAAAAATAGTTGTGTTAAATTTTCCAGTTGCTCACAAGTCGCGCAATAAATTGTAAGCATTCCACCATAATTTGATATCTTTAATTTAGTTTTCATTCCGAGAATAGATGAAATTCTATTTGAAAGTTCTTCTTCCTCAGGATTGGTATATTTCTCAATTTTAGTTCCATATTCTTGTGATTTATTTGATTTTTTATGTTTTATATAATATTCTAGAGTTCTAACTGACATTTTTTGATCGATACATTCTTGAGCTATTTCTTCGGCATCCGGTAGACCAATAAGAAGTTTTGCATGCCCGGAGGAAAGTTCTCCATTTTTAACCATTTCCCTAACGTTATCGGTAAGAGTTAATAACCTCATAGCATTAGTTATATAACTTCTACTTTTAGAAACCACAGAAGAAAGGCTTTCTTGAGTACATCCAAAAGATTCTATCAAACTCTTAAAAGCTTCAGCTTCTTCAATCATATTTAAATCATGTCTTTGAAGATTTTCAACGAGAGATATTGCAAATATATTTTTATCTTCGCAGTTAATTACATGAACAGGAACTTGAACAAGCCCCGCCATTTTAGCTGCTCTAAATCTCCTCTCTCCTGACAATAACTCATATTCGTCGTTATTACCTTCTTTTCGTCGTACGACGAGAGGTTGGAGTATGCCATAAAGACCGATAGAGTTTGAAAGTTCTTTAAGTTTTTCTTCATCGAAATACTTTCTCGGCTGATTATTTTTTGGAACTATTAAATTTAAATTAACTACCGATACGGAAGTAACTTCTTTATTACTGTCCTCTCCGAGAATTGCAGATAATCCTCTACCTAATTTATCTTCCATTTTATTTGTCTCCTGTGAAAAAAATTAACAATTATACCTCTTTTTTATAATTTTCTTTTTTTAAAAATTCTTTTGCAAGTTCCATATAGGCATATGCACCTATGCTTTTAACATCATATATTAAAACTGGTCTACCATGCGAAGGGGATTCAGAAATTTTAACATTTCTTGGAATAACACTGAAAAAAACTTTATCCCTCATATGGGCGTAAACATCACGTGCCACTGACTGACACAGTGTATTTCTTTTATCGAACATAGTCAGTACAATCCCAATTAATTCTAGGTTTTTGTTATAATTTTTTTTAATTTTCCCTATGGAATTAAGCAGATAGCCCAAACCTTCCAAAGCATAGTAC
Organism: Holosporales bacterium; assembly: GCA_031269095.1. Taxonomy (GTDB): domain Bacteria; phylum Pseudomonadota; class Alphaproteobacteria; order RUG11792; family RUG11792; genus JAIRWI01. The sequence goes on along the minus strand of JAIRWI010000035.1, from coordinate 11,532 downwards.
TCACATTGCAAGGGTATTAAGACTCCGTCTGCGGCGACGAGGACATTTAGAGTGACAAGCCCCATCGAAGGGGGACAATCTACAATAATATAATCGAACATATTTTTATAAGAAGATAAGGATTCTTTTAGAATAAACTCACGATTTTGCATTTGCACTAGTTCAATTTCAGCTCCGGCCAAGTCTATATGAGAAGGAATGATTGTCAATCCAGGAATTTGAGTTCTTGTAAAAATCTCAGCTAACGTTTTTGATTGTGTAATTAAGTCGTAACTATTATTGAGATTTTGTTGATATATCCCTAGCCCTGTAGTTGCATTGCTTTGGGGGTCCATATCTATCAGCAATATTTTATTATTAACAGCAGCAAGAGCTGTCGCCAAATTCACGGCAGTAGTTGTTTTACCTACTCCTCCCTTTTGATTTGCTATTGCGATTATTCTTCCCATATTTTTCTCTTTATATTCTTCACAATAATTATTGCTGCACATTTGTTTGTTATACTTTGTATTATTTCATAATCGAACTCAAAACTTTTTAAAGCTTCTTTTATTTCTTCTTTATATTTTTTCCCTTTATGGAAGACTCCTTTTTTGGAATCTATAGATAACATAACATCAAGTAATTTTGATAAAGAACCAAAAGCTCTCGAGACAGAAACAAAATTTTTTCGATTAAAATTGTAAACATCTTCAGCAAAGACCGAAAAATTAATATTAAGTTTATTTTTTATAACATGTAAAAATGCGACTTTTTTGTTATTTTTTTCGCAAAGAACAACATTTTTAAAATTATTTATTGCTAAAATCACCCCAGGAAATCCGGCTCCACTTCCTATATCAATGATATCATCATTAAAATTAAGCATTTTACAAATTTGTTCACTATCTTCAATATGTCTTTTTACAATGTCTGTCATAGTATTTTTTTGAATAAGGTTAATTTTTTTATTCCATTCAATCAGCATCGATACATATTGTTCTATTAAATTTTGCACAGTGTAAAACGCAGTAACTTAACGGGTTTAATTATATATTTTTTATACACGGATGCAACAAGAAACGTTCCCTTTAAACAGCAATTTTAAAAATAAATACCTTTTATATATACCAAATTATCGTTTATCTTTAAAAAAAAACATCTAATTATTTCTCCAGTTTTTTTTTTATTAAAATGCTTAATCCTTATCATATTTGCTTTTTAAATATATTATTTTAGACCTATATGCGGAGAAAAAAAATACTTTGAGTTCATATTTAATTTTGTATTTACAAAAATACAACATCCTTAATAGAAAAATACATAAAAATTAAATACACAAAGAACGTTATCGAATATACATATTTTAGGCACCAAATATGCAATCTATCAATCCTCTTAAAAGAAGTCATGCTTCCATCATATCCGTAGAATATAAGTCAAAAACCTAATCAGGTATTAACTAATACGGAGTATAATAAATATGTATAATAAAAAATAATACAAGCCAAATCGTGTGTTTCTAAAGTAGGTTTATTAATTATGTTAAAAAAAAATATAATTAAAATAGTTAGTTTCTTTTCATTCTTATATTCATCCTAATTAGTAATAGGTGATTTTTTAAGCTATATTTCTTGGAATTACGTAAGTTTTAGCATTTTTGTTAATAATAATGGCAAGTAGATTAAGTATATATGGAAATAAAGTTAATTGGATTAAACATAAGGTCACCACCAACATTGTTTATCCATATTTGACAATAATCAAAGCGGAACAGGTATATTAAAAAATATAAGACTTTCTAAAATGTTTCACGTGGAACATTTTTACACATCATATAAGAATCAATTTCATTTCCTAACATATCTTTGTAATAATTTTTTCGTATTCCTATTTTTTTAAAATCAAGATTAATATAAAAACTTATAGCTTCTATGTTTAATACTGAAACTTCTAAAAATATTTTCTTTAAATAATATTTTCGTATACAAAAATAAATCAAGCTTTTTGCAAAACCATTTCTTCTAAAATTTTTTGTAACACCAATACTTACAATATCAGCTTCATTTTGGTTTGTAGTTAGTATAATAAAAGCTAAAAGATTATCATTACTTGTGTCAATTATCCCATATGTTCTAAAAATGTTCTTATCTAAAAAATTTTTATATGAACTATCTGAATAAATAATGTCTTTGAAACATTCTCTGTGTATATGTTTTAGTTTTTCCAAAAAAGAAAAATTCAATCTGGTAATTTCAGTACAAATCATATTAGGATGCTAATAGCATAACTCCTTGTAAATTGTTTCTAGTAAGCGACCTTTAATTGAACGCTTGCTAAATTAGCTCTATCAAAAATCGGATCTGAATCACGAAAAAAATCAGAAACTTCTTTTATGAAAGGGGATATTCTATAATTTAACAACTCTTTATTTAAAAAATCCATACAAAAAAAATCTTCGCGCATAGTCGAAATAGCAATAGTTCCAGATCTAATACTAGGGGGCAAAGAAAAAAGATAAGTTCTAAAACTTGATATAAACACTAATTTTACATTTCGCAAAGACAAACCAAAAGCCTTGGCAATGGAATTTAATACTCTCATTGATGTAAAAGAACTTGGACCACTTGAGATTACTAATTTTTCTATAATCTTAGAAGAAAACTTCTCAAGAAAATTTTGCATAAAAACAATAAGATCTTCTGAAACATTTTGAATGCTATCACATTGTGTCCGTACCTCCTCACTCTCGTTTGCTATATAACAATTAGTCCCCCTAATAAAAATAGACAAAATCATCAAAAATACTATCCTTAAAATTTCCTGCATTTGTAGTATACAAAATTTATGCAGAAAAATGATAATTCTTCGAAATTAATTTTCACTTAAATAACCTATGCCTAAACTCTGTTAACAAAGTTTTTGTTTTAAAAGAGCCAATACTAAAAAACTACAAAATGTACTATAGTTGTTCAAGTTTAACATTGATATCGATAAATATACCTAAAACATCAGTAATTCTTGGGACAATTGAATGCCTTAACATTATAAGTATTACACAAAAACATGTATAGTGATTAATCTTAAAAGGTCTTCCCTTTTGTTTAGTAACTTCTCTAATAATTATTGGTAGTATTTTTTTATTAAATAATTCCTTGGATAAAGGATATAATTTATCTTGTAGTTTAGTCGTATTTAAATAAACATTTTTGTTATTTTACTTTATTTTAATTATAATCAAAAATACTTTGTTAATAAAATGTAATAAAAGGAAAGAGGTCGACTTCACGCATAAAATGCGCTAATCCAAATTAACTTAAGTTACTTTTTCTAAAAATGATATATAATTCGATAAAAGTGTGAAAAATAACTTATTTGGCAGTGAGTTTAACTAAAAATTTAGAAGTTTGTGAGATAATAGTTTTATCAGGGGAGATTGTTTTCGCAATACATCTTTTTGGAAATTAAGAAATATGGCAGGAAATTCAGATAAAAATAAAGGTAGCGCACTATACTGCTCATTTTGTGGAAAATCACAAAATGAAGTTAAAAAATTGATAGCCGGTTCAACTGCTTTCATTTGTAATGAATGTATAGAACTATGTTCCGATGTTATCTCTAAAGAGGAACTGGTAGTTCCCCATGGAGGATTGGGGAATAAATCATTTCTCTCTCCATCAGCAATACATAAAAAATTAAACGAACATGTTATAGGACAAGAAAGAGCGAAAAAAACTCTTTCTGTGGCGGTTTATAATCACTATAAGAGACTGAATTGTGTTTCCAAAACATATCCTGATGTTGAAATAAATAAATCAAATGTCTTGTTTATTGGCCCAACAGGCTCTGGTAAGACCTTGCTTGCAAAAACATTGGCGAAAATTATTGATGTTCCTTTTACAATTGCCGATGCGACAACTCTAACTGAAGCTGGATATGTTGGAGAAGATGTTGAAAATATAATTCTAAAACTTCTTCAAGCGGCAGATTATGATATTGAAAAAACACAGCGTGGAATTGTGTATATTGATGAGGTCGATAAAATCACAAGAAAATCTGATAATCCATCAATTACAAGAGATGTATCGGGGGAAGGTGTCCAACAAGCTCTGTTGAAAATTATAGAAGGAACTATGGCTTTTGTTCCCCCTCAAGGTGGGCGTAAGCATCCTCAACAAGATTTTTTGCATATTGATACAACTAATATACTGTTTATTTGTGGCGGAGCCTTTGGTGGTCTTGAAAAAATTATATCTTCTAGAAAAAAGAAAGCAGGAATTGGATTTGGAGCTGATATTCAAAAGGAATCCAGTAAAAGTCTTAATGATTTATTCAAAGATGTTCAAAACGAGGACCTATTAAAATTTGGGCTAATTCCAGAATTTGTAGGGAGGCTTCCAGTTATTGCTACTCTAAATGAACTTGAAGAAGGTGAACTTATAAGAGTATTAACTGAACCTAAGGATGCAATTGTAAAACAGTACAGTAGTCTCCTCGATATGAATGGTGTCAAACTTGTGTTTGAAGAATCTGCTTTAAAATGTATCGTTAAACAGGCAATTGAGAAAAAAACTGGCGCTCGTGGATTACGTACTATTATTGAAAATTTATTGTTAGATACTATGTTTGAAATCCCCGACAACCAAAATGCGAAAGAAGTTATTGTGAATGAATCTGTCGTTCTTAATTTTAGTAAACCCGTGATAATTTCAAAGAACAAACACGAAGTTTCTAAGTAATCCCCCCACCAAATTCAGAGCTTTGATGCTTTTATACAATTGAAGTTAGCAAGATTTTTATATACTAGTAAATTGTTTTGTATTTATACTAACTACACTCTGTTATAGTTGTTCCATTTAACATTGGTCTAGACAAAAGTACCTAAAACATCAGTAATTTTGGGAATATGTTGTGAAAAATTTATCTCTTTGCTAGCTACACTCTGTTAACAGAGTTTAATGTAAACAGGATTTTACTGAAACACTCACTCCCCTGTAATTTAAACCTCTGTTTTAGTTTATATCTTTTTTTGAGGAGTATACCAAAGCAGAATACACAAATGTTGTTTTACTCTGTCTTATCTACTAACTCAATTTTATGAGATAAACACCGTATCGTAGCAAGGGGGGTTCCTCCTATATCTTCCATAAACTTACCGGGTATTTCATATTTTGCAAATAAATAAGCTCCTTTAGCTTTTGCATATGATTTTAATTTTATAGGCTTATTTATCTGATTTTTCCCTGGAATCATATCAAATTCTAGGATCTCTATAAAATCTTTATTTTCCTTTTTAAGTTTAGCAATTTTATTAAAATACGCTTTAGAATCCATAGAAACTATCAGCTCTTTTAGTTCATCATTGTAGGGAACGACTACATGACACACAAATGGTTTACCACCATTTGCTTTTTGGTCAATTTCAAAATTTATATTCCTAACCCAAACGACAGTATTTGGCAGCAAATTACATGATGCAATTATTCCCATTATAAAAATAACTATAACATAGATTCTACTGTTCACTCGGGACAACTCTGCTTCTTCCTTCATTGCTATTTATAACCATAACCCTTTGGCCGACGGAAAGTACCGGCTGCACCCCTTGGGAAACAGTAACTGTACTCCCATTATCTAGTCTTACAGTATATCCAGCCCCTTCTTGAGATCTGTTTTGAATCATGTGGCCACTAGCTCCTCCTGCAAGGCCACCAATCGCCGCCCCAAGAAGTTTGTTATCTCCCCCTCCAATCATAGATCCAGCAATAGCGCCAACTCCAGCTCCTGCAGTTCCCCCAATAAGAGCCCCAGTCCCTAGACTTTTTCCTTCTGAGGTTATCTTTATTTTTCTTTTTGAAATGATTGTACCGTAATCCGAGCGACTCACCTCTCCGATAGAGCTACTCTCATAAGTATCTCCTGAGTAATCGCTTGCGCATCCTGCAAGAAACAATGCCGATATAACAGCAATAACTAGGTAAGATTTTTCTCTGGACACAATAAACATGAGAAACCCTTTTAATACAAGACACATTAACCAATTCCCAATATGCTATTACTAAATTAGATTTAACACTAGAAAAAAATGAGAATTACCGGTTTTAGTTTCGCAAAAATAAAGGTTTTAAAATAAACAAAAAATCCAAAATACATTCGTTTTTTTATAAAATCTCATGCATCTTTACCAAAGATCTGCAATATTGTGCCTGAAATTTTCTTAAAAATACCCGGTTTTTTAAAAATTTTAAATGTTTTTGTTCTGGGAAAGTTCTTAGAAAATTTGATATACTGCCCCTCATGAACAAGGCAGGAATAATAATTTTAGACAAGCCAGCTGGCAAATCATCCGCCTTTGTGGCTAGAATTGTAGGTAAAATTGTTGGGGCGAAAAAGGTTGGGCATTTAGGAACTCTAGATCCTTTTGCAACAGGTGTTTTACCCGTTGCAATTAATGGGGCTACAAAAATAATCCAATACATTACCCCAAAACAGAAAACATATGTTTTTGAAATAGTTTTTGGAGAAAAAAGAAACACAGGAGATGTTACAGGGAACGTTATAGAAATATCTAAAAACATCCCTAGCAGCAGTAACATAGAAAGCGTTTTGCCGTTATTTATGGGGGAGATAAAACAGACTCCACATATTTTTTCGGCAATTAAAACTAATGGGAAAAAAGCTTATGAAATAGCAAGAAAAGGTGGAATTCCCAAAATAAAACAACGAAATGTTAGTATTTTTTCGATAAAAATCCTGAAATATTCCCCGTGCATTCTTGAAGCCAGTGTTAGCCCTGGAACGTATATACGCTCGCTCACAGAAGATATAGCAAAAATGTTAGGAACAGTCGCTTACGTCAAAACACTAAGAAGAGTCAGTGATGGGAAATTTTCACTAGAAAAAGCTGTTACACTAGACAAGCTTGAAATGAATAGATATAATCTAGACGAAGTTGATGATATGTTGTGGAATCTTGAGGATATACTAGACGACATCCCTGTTGTCCTCATAGGTGAACATAATGTAGCATACCTTTTAGACGGCAAACCTGTTGTAGTTGGAAACTCCCTTGATTCAGAGGTAGTTGTTCTTCTTTCTCAGGATTCTGGTTTTTTGGCTATTGCCGAAATTAAGAATTTTACTGCTTACCCTAAAAGGATTATAAGGAAGGTTTGGTAGTTATTTTAAAAGGGAGTTAAACGTATACGATGTCGATTACTGTGTTTAAAAGAAATGAATTGATAAAAAAATATTCGAGACATGATGGGGATACCGGTTCCCCAGAGGTTCAGGTAGCTATTCTGACAGAAAGAATAAAGAACCTTACGGCTCATATGGGAAATAATAAAAAAGATTTCCATACAAGACGTGGTCTTTTAATGCTTGTTGGTAATAGAAGAAAGTTACTGGAGTATTTGAAAAAAAATGACGAAACTAAGTATCTAGAAATTATTAAAGAATTAGGACTTCGTAAGTAGAAATTTTTATATAACTATGTTGAAAACTTCTCCGTGTGCTACGATAAGTCTTTCTGCGATTAAGAATAATTATTTTTATGTAAAAAATCTGGCAGAAAAAGGAGTTGTTTGCTCCGCTGTAGTTAAAGCAAATTCATATGGACTGGGAGCAACAAAGATTGCCTCCATGTTATATAACGACGCAGATTGCAGAGATTTTTGGGTCGCTTATATCGAAGAAGCAATAGAATTGCGAGAAATGGGAATTCCTAAAAATGCTAATATTTATTATTTACAAGGATTTCTTAAATCGCATATAAAGGCCATAAGACATTATTCACTAACCCCCGTTATAAACACGAACGAAGAATTTGAATGCGTAAAAAATAACTGTATAGAAATCGTTTTACACGTTGATACAGGGATAACGCGACTTGGAATAAGGGATATTACTCCAATTTTAAAAAACATAGAAAAGGAAAATATTAAATATATTATATCACACCTCGCCTGTGCCGATGAACCTGGTGGCCACCTTATGAACACCAAACAGAAAGAGGAATTTGACAATATTTTGCGAAAAATAAAAAAGAACAATATTAAAGCAGGAATATCGGCATCTGCGGGCTTTTTATTATTACCCCGACAGGATTATTCCTATAATATCATTAGACCTGGAGCTTTTTTATATGGTATTCATTTTGGAGACCATTTTTCTCAAAATGTTTTAACTTTGACTGCAAAAGTTATACAAAGGTATAAAGTTCCAAACGGTACATCCGTTGGATACGGAGCAACTCATGTAACAGTGAAAAAAGATAGTGAGCTGGCGGTAATATCTATTGGATACTCAGATGGAATAAGAAAAAATCTTGGAAATAGCAGGGGGAAGGTTATGTTTTACGATAGTAAAGGGACTCAGTATAGTGCTGCAATAATTGGGGCTATTTCAATGGATATGATAGTTTGTGATGTAAGCAATATACCAATGTGGATAACAAGGGTTTATAATGATGCCTATATTTTGGATAGTAAATATACTATAAATGAAATGGCGAAAGATGCTGGTATGACGCCATATGAAATACTTACTAGTATTAACCTTCTTTCAAAAAGATTTAGTGTAAAATACATATAAATAACTTATTTTTTATCTACATAATTATTACATATTTTGTAAAAACATTTTTCCACTTATTCCTTATATCCCCTTACCACTAGGCAGCCTAGTAATTTTTAAAGCTAGTCCCCCAGAAACATTGAGACTTTTTGTGTCCATATTAAATTGTTTGTTGAATTTATTGACTTGTTCATTATGTATATTTCGTGTACCTTTTTCGAGGCTCCTGCTCGCTTAGTGCCTATACATATATGTATTTTCGAATTTACAACAGTCTATCAAAAAAGGTTGAGACTTTTGTTCCTCTAGATCCTCATAATATAAAAATGTATGTTTGCGGCCCCACTGTATACGACAAAGCTCACCTCGGAAACGCAAGACCAGCAGTGGTTTTTGATATTCTTTACAGGTTACTGAAAATTTTATACTCGAAAGTCACATATGTCAGGAATATTACTGATATAGACGACAAAATATACAAAACAGCTATTCTTCGAGAAATCGGTATAAAAGAACTTACAAATAAAACTATAAGGATGTACCACGAAGACATGGCAGCTATTAATGTTCTTAAACCCGATATTGAACCAAAGGCGACAGAGCATATAGGGGATATTATAAGATTTATAGAAAGGCTTATAGAAAATAAAAATGCATATATTGTAAATGACCATGTCTATTTCGACGTAACCTCTTTTGCTGAATATGGGAAATTAGCTGGGAAAAATATTGTTGATTTACAAAGTGGCTCCAGAATTGAAATTTCAGCAAATAAAAAAAACCCTCTGGATTTTGTGCTATGGAAACCAATTGATGAAGAATTCAATATTGGATGGGATAGCCCTTTTGGGATAGGAAGACCGGGCTGGCATATAGAATGTTCAGCTATGTCGGCAAAGTATTTAGGGGGAGAATTTGATATACATGGTGGAGGAATAGACCTTATTTTCCCTCATCATGAAAATGAGATAGCGCAATCTTGTAGTCTTTTTCAAAAAGCAACCATGGCAAAATATTGGATACATAATGGGCATTTGAATGTTGATGGAACTAAGATGTCAAAATCTCTAGGAAACTTTTCTACCATACAAGATCTTTTAGAAAAATACGATGGAGAAGTCATAAGATTTGTGTTTTTAATGACTCATTATTCTTCTCCAATTAATTTTGATCAAAGTATGTTGGATCAAGCCAAAAACATATTGGATAGATGGTACAATTCCATCAAAAACATTCTATATATAGATAATTTCGATACTATTTCTTATGATGTTTTCGAAGCACTATTGGATAATATGAATACACCCCTTGCGATTTCCAGGATGTACATAATTGTTGATGAGCTTAACAAACAATTTGATAATGAAAAAGCCAATATTTTAGTTTATACAGCGAGAAAATTTCTAGGGGTTTTACAAAAAACCCCTGATTCTTGGTTTAGATCAACAAAAACGGATAGTGTTTGGATTCAAAATCTCATAGAACAAAGAAATATTGCCAAAAAAAATAGAGATTTTGAAACATCAGACAGGATTAGAAAAATACTAATGGAAGAAGGAATAATCCTTGAGGACACAAAGAGTGGGACATCCTGGAAGAAAATCTAGATCTTTTATAGTTCAAGAGTATATACTTTCCTAAGTTACTAACCTTAAATTAGTTAAAAGTTATGAAACTTAGATCAGTTAGCAAATGTCTCTTAGTTATGACAACTTTTTTGGTTGGTGTATTGCTATTTGCCGTCCATATGCGAGGTATATTATTTCGTATTTTTATGTACAATAAAGAAATTAACAGTATTATACTTTTATGTATTTTTACCGGTATATTTTTTATATATCAAAAAATATTTTTGTATAAACTAGAATATGATAAACTGCTTACTATAGATAAACTAACTCGTGAGCAAATCGAATCTCTAAAAATTCTTAGGCCAATCGCTATGTACGTTAATAAAAACGAAAGTTTTTTATCCATTCACAAGGCAGATATGATAATCAGTAGTGTTGAGAAAAATGCTAATGGTTTAATGTCATTTCCTAAATACATTTCTGGAATTCTTGTGTTTTTAGGACTTCTTGGGACTTTTTGGGGGCTTTCTCATACAATTGGAAATGTCGCAAATATTATAGATAAGCTTGGTATCGAAAATAGTAATGCAGCAGCGTCATTTCTTCAGCTCAAAAATAGTCTAAAAATCCCTCTTGAAGGCATGGGAATTGCTTTCGGATGCTCTTTGTTTGGTCTTTCTGGCTCCCTTATTATCGGATTTTTGTTGGCCAACACGAGAGACGTTTCTAATAATTTTGTTGAATCTGTTGAGGAGTGGATTGCCGGATATATAAATAACTTTTCTGCTAATACGGAAGAAAGAGGTTATCATGGAGATTCATTTTCGATGGGGGTTTTAGAAAAAACAATTGAAACCATATATACATTTCAAAACCAGCTTACTGAACTGGAAGGAAACAGAATTTCATTTTTTGAAATGCAAAAAGAATTATCTATAAAACTTTCCCATCTTACCGAAAATATAAATTCGAATCAGGATATGATAAGGGTTCTTAATAAAAACCAGGCTGAACTACAAAACACCATAATATCTTTGATAAAAGGAAATTCTCCACTCAGTGTTATTGTTAATAAGCTTGATGCAATTGATGCCTCTCTAAGTAATATGTCTAGTGAAATAATCAATGGTAGGCGCAATACCGTTCAGTCGCTAGGAAATGACATACGCATGGTATCAAAAATGCTCTCATCTATAATTAGAGACTAAAATTAGAATTATAAATTTATAATTCGCTGCTCTTATTCCCCCCCTCTCTCCCCCAAAAATTAACTCTTTTTTAACCTCTTAATGATAGAATATAATTATAACATATTAAGGAGGAAACAAGTTTTATGAACAAGTACATATATAAAGGGTTTATCATATTAGGTCTTCTTGGAATAAATAACAGTACTAATGCAGGT
>JAIRWI010000018.1 GCA_031269095.1 Holosporales bacterium | reverse complement strand
ACTTTTTAGGGAATGATGTTAACGAGTAAAACAGAAACGAAGTGATGAAGCCGGGCAGCAAAAAAGTGAAAAGCGCGACTAATTCATTGGTAATCATACTCATAGTGTCATTCTCCTCTTTTTTTTGTAAAATTGCAACGGCGGGTCAAGATAGATAAGATCAACGCTGCCCGCTTCCATACTTTGAGGATTTCGAGATTTTCATCGAGGATGAGGCGGTTTACGGACATAAATACTCCTTACTAACGGAAATTTTCGACCAGAACGATTTTTTGCTAATATATCTTAGCCCAAAACACTGAAGATTAAGCAAGGGGAACTTCAGTATGATTTTTGATTTCCTTTTTTATATTTTCAATAATTTTCTCCTTGTCTTTATCAGTCTCAAGCGGCATACCAGGTAAGACAGTCTCTTTTATTATCTCTTGTTCATAATCACGAGCCATGTTATGAGAACTTACCACAATAAAACTATAAATGTTATAAAAAAACGAGAAAAATTCCTGTATGGAATATACAAACAAAAAAACAGAGATGCCCATAAGACATTTAAAAATAAAACGCTTAGTTTTATAACAAAATTGATTAATACTATACACCGGAAGTAAAAAACTAATGACCATTGAAAAAAATAATAATGCGATGAAAACACCAATAGGGATAATGAAAGAGCTTAAAAGAACACTAAGTAACGGTTTTCTATAATTTGAATCTTCCAATGAAAAATAACGGAAGATAGAGTTTGAACTGTTTAATACTATCAATAATGAGAATGAAACTAATAAAAAACCTATGGTGGTTATTGAATAGGTTGTCAATCCAGTAGATACTACCGCTATAAATTCTCGTGGTCTATCAATTTTTGATATGTCTATTAAAAGGAAGCTGCAAAGTGAAAAAAGAAGAGATATACCTATTTCCTTTAAGATAGAATATTTGTGTTGTATCAGAGACGATACAAACAAAGCAAAAAAACCGTGCTGACTATAATGTGAAAAATATGCTTTATCGCTTAATGTCAAGTGCTCTTTTTTATTCTTTTTCATCTTTAAGAACCCTGGCAATTTTTGCATCGTCATTTTTTGCTGGAATTCTTGGAATGCTCCCCTTTTGTACATCATCGTCATACACTCTGTATAGTTTTTCTGCTACGGATAAAATATCTTCATCGCTCTCATAATCAGGTATATTATAATTGATATATTGAGTTCCGTCATTTGAAATAATAATGGAACCCGTATCACCAATACCTTCTACTCTAAATGAGGCATTATTAGCCTTTGCAAGATCAACTACAAATTCTCTGGTTGCTTTTACATCTTCGACCTGGGTTATAGAATGATCTATTTTGGGTGCCTTTAGAGCCTGTAAAATACTATTATCCCCAGTGATCCAAGATTCAACGTTTAGATTTGCATTTTGATAATAATGTCTAACCCATATTTTTTTTATCTGTTTAATATTTTTAAATTGTTTTTCAAGAGAAGCTATCATCGGAACTGGGATATATGAAACAATAATAGGAGGATTTGCTTCAACAATATTTAATTTCTCCTCCTTCTCCTTCCCTTTACACGCCTTACGGATATATTGTAACCGTTCTTTGTTTATGATTTTCCCGATAAAGGTTTTAAAGGAGCGTGCATTGGGAGCCCCCGGATTCTCTGGCAGAAAGATTAATATATGCGTTTTAAGTAAATAAATAAAAAAAGAACTTGGCGCTGATTCATGGCTTTCGTTTTTGGGGATCAATTTTCCGCCTTTTAAAACTTGCTCAACTCTCAACACTGTATTTTTTACAAATCTTCCAATTATTGCCGGTTCTGATTTTAATATTTTAGCAATAGCAATATTTTTAAATACAAATTCAGGATATTTTCCATAACTATAGCCATCACGAAACACTGAGTGTACATATTCTTCCCATCTATCTAAAAGATCGAGTTTTGTTTTTTCGCCGATAAAAATTGCGTTCAAATTCCCAATAGTCATTTGTCTTTTCATTTTTCTGCCCTCCTTAAAATGGCATTACCTTATATACATTACAAATCACAACATCAAAGGTTTTCTCAGTATATCCTGTTCACGGCTTTTCTACAATATAAGTTTAGACCCCACTTCGGCCTTTTCTATAAACCCTCCACACGCCTTTCACTTTTAACTCCAGTATCCGCTTTCAAAACCCTAATAATCCCGCTCCAAGCCCTGGTAATCCCCTTTCGAATCGAACTAATTCCCTTTCGAGCCAAATTATCCCCACTCCAAGCCCCGATAATTCTATTCCGAACCGAACTAATTCCCCTCCAAACCGAACTAATCCTACTCCATACCCCGACAATTCCCCTCCAACCCGAATTATTCCCCCTCCAAACCCTGGTAATTCCCTTCCGAACCGAATTAATTCACCCCGAAACAGAACAAGTTCTATCCTGAATAGAACTAACGCTGCCCCGCATAGAACTATCGAGGCTCAAAGCCGAATGAGCGGGGCTTTGAGGGGAACGCGGTTAGCTCGAAGGGGGAGCGTCCGGGCGCGGGGCGGAACGCGATCTGCCGCCCTGGGGGAACCGGGTCTTGAGTTCCTCGTAGATGGCCTTGGCGCCGGGGATGTCCTGGGCGGCGGCCATTTTG
>JAIRWI010000044.1 GCA_031269095.1 Holosporales bacterium | reverse complement strand
TTATCAAGTAGGAGGGTTCTTAATGAGAATGTTATAGGATATATCAAAAGGTTTAAGATAATAGTAGATAGATATAGAAACAGAAGAAAGAGATTTGGACTAAGATTTAATCTCCTGGCATCCTTCAGCAATTTCCTCTTGTTAATTTAATTTCGAAAGAGGTCTATTGAGTACATTCCTAAACATACTAAGAAGTTGAAATTTTTCGTCACGAAAAAGTTATCGTTAATCCTTTAGCTCTTTTGTTTTTTATAAGTTCCCATGTGTCATAGAAAGAATCCAACTTCTCATCCTGAAGAGGTATATACTCATTCTAGTTAGCAATAGGGAATTTTTCTAACTACATCACCTGAAGTCATTGAGGATTTTGTGTTTATACCAGTTTGGTTATTGAGTTAATAAAGTATATCATCTCGGGCAATCTTCTGATTTTTTTGTAATTTCAATAAATTTAGCTATTTTATTTTTCAAATCTTCTGATAGAACAGCTGTTTTTTCAAGTTGTTCAAGAATAGTTGCTTCTTTATTTAATGCATCGAGAAGATAGTGTTCAAAAGGTTTTATAGAGTTTATTTCAATATTGGTAAATGTTCCAATGCTTTCTGCGTATAAAATAGCAATATGTTCAGAATTTTTAAGAGGCTTATACTGTTGTTGCTTAAGCAATTCTATAAATTTATGACCTTTTTCCAGAAGAGTTTTAGTAGTGATATCAAGATCGCTACTGAACTGGGAGAATGCAGAAAGCTCATTATATTGAGCCATTTCTATCTTAATATTCCCAGAAACAGATTTCATAGCACCCGTTTGAGCCGCAGATCCAACTCTACTAACAGATATACCAATATTTATGGCAGGTCTAACTCCTTTAAAAAACAATGAAGCCTCTAGAAAAAGTTGGCCATCTGTTATCGAAATAATGTTTGTTGGAATGTATGCTGCGATGTCCCCCGCTTGAGTTTCAACAATTGGAAGGGCAGTTAAAGATCCCCCTCCCATGTCGTCACTAAGTTTGGCAGCACGTTCCAATAGTCTTGAATGTAGATAAAATATATCCCCAGGGAAAGCTTCTCGCCCAGGAGGTCTTCTCAGTAATAAAGATATTTGTCTATATGCAACAGCATGCTTGCTGAGATCATCATATACTATAAGTGCATGCATTCCATTGTTGCGAAAGTATTCGCCCATAGCACATGCTGTGTATGGAGAAATATACTGCATCGATGCGGGATCAGACGCTGTTGCTGCAACGACTATTGTATAGTCCATAGCTCCATGTTCTTCTAAAGTTTTGACAGTCCTAGCTACACTTGAACGTTTTTGGCCTATTGCAACGTATATACAGTAGACTTTATCTTTTTCAGATAACTCATCATTGTATTTCTTTTGGTTAATAATCGCATCTATCGCAATAGCAGTTTTACCAGTCTGTCTATCCCCAATAATTAATTCTCTCTGTCCCTTACCTATTGGAAATAGCGTATCAATAATTCTAATTCCAGTTAAGAGGGGTTCGCTTATGGTTTGGCGTTCTATGATTCCAGGAGAAGGATTCTCCATATTATATTTTGTTGTATCAGGAAGGGGTTTTTCTGAATCGATCGGGTTTCCCAAAGCATCTACAACTCTTCCAAGGAGCCCCATACCGACATTTACGTCAACGATTCTATACGTTCTTTTTACAAGATCTTTTTCTTTAACTTTAGAATCATCTCCAACAACCATAAGGCCAACATTGTCAGCCTCAAGATTTTGTGCAATTGCCATAATTGAGGACCCAGTTTCTGAAGAAATTATTTCAACCCATTCCCCTGATTTAACATTTTCAAGCCCGAAAGCACGGGCAATCCCATCCCCCACCGATAGGATGTAGCCTGTTTCTGCAACCTCTATATGAGAAGAAAATTCGGATATTCTTTCCTGCAAGATATTAGATATTTCGATAGCTTTTGCTCTCATCTATGACACCTATTATTAAAAAACTTTATATTCATATATTTTTTATCCCGCTACTCGTATTTGTTTTAAAAATCTTTCAGCTTGTTTAACCTGATTGTAGACTGTCCCATCAAAAACTATTTCTTCAGAGGCAATTTTAATTCCACCTAGAACCTTCGGATCGACGCTATAAGCAATAATAGTTTTTTCTGTAAAAAGCTTAGAAGATATAAGAGCTTCTACTCTCTTTTTTTGTTCTGGAAGAAGCTCAACGGCCGTTACAACCGCAACATTTCTTTTGTTCTTATATTTTGCGAGGCAGACTTTATACACATACCAAGCTCTATTTAACATATCAAATCTTTTATTTTCCCCGAGTTGTCTTAGAAATGAAGTAAAAATTGGGCAAAACGAGAGGTGTTGTGCAATTTCAAGCCATCCGCTATCCAAATTTTTGTTATTAATGCATTTGCTAGTCATTAATTTCTTAATTTGAGGGTTGTTATCAAAAAAAATGCTGAGCCTATTAAAATTATCTATTATTTCGCTGAGACATTTACTCCTTTTAGCCTCGTTGAAAAGGGCGAGAGCATATCTTCCTGGGATAGAAGTACAAAGAACCTTCAGACTATTGATATCCAAAACTACAACTTTCTAAAAAATCTATTTCTACCATAATTTAGTATAGCATAATCATTTCTGTTGGTTAATCTTCTTTTCTCTAAATTTTAAAAACAACCCAAGACATACAGAAAAAATAATAACAAGACCGGTTATAGCTACAACAGCAGGCATAGTGTTAAATTCCCGATCCATGACGTAATCCGTTATGGTATAGCCCAAAAAACAGCTTACAAATGCCCAACAAACCCCTGAAAAAAAATTGTATATAATAAATCTCCTAGGTTTTATATGTGCTGACCCAATAATTAGGGGGCTAATAGTTCTTACCCCATATATAAACCTGAACGAAAATATGAAGAAGATATCCATTTTATGTAGCAATTTAAAAACCCTATTTCTTGTTTTTTCTAATTTTGGGAATTTATTAATAAGCCAAGAGGTACCCATTTTATATCCAATAAAAAATAACCCCTGGTCTGTTATAACTGTTGTTAGGAAAACTATAAAAAACACTTTGTATATAGACATATACCCCATGGCCGATAGGGCACTAGCCGTTAATACAACAGATTCCCCCTCTATCATCGCCCCAAGCATAACAGCTATATATCCCCAATCTTTTACAAAATTTGCGAGTCCCGAGAGCATGTAACTAGTTTTGTAACTTGTTTGTAAAAAATTTACTAGGATAAAATTCCACTACTCTCATACCAAATGTTACTTAGACCATTCATAAAGTAACAATTATTAAAAGGCCTGTCAAGGTATACTCCTAATAAAATCAGATAGGGAAGGTGTTATACTTTAATATAGTTTTGCTCAGTGGTTATTTAATTTTATAAGGTCCGTTTTTGTAAACCGACAAAAACTTCCTGCTTATTTTTTTATCCCATACAGACCCTATCTCTCCGGTTTAGGCCCCCCATTTGTTACTTCAAAAGTATACTTGATTTAATATTAGCATTAACAAAAATCCCCAAAATCAGCAATTCCAGGAGATATAGCTCTAAAAATACCCCATGTTACTAACTAACCTCATTTCGTGTAAGGAAACGAAAAACCATTATTCAATCACCATGCAAAGAGCGTAGAGACTCTCCTTATAAGCGCTCTGTAACCGTTACATTTAGATAATTTATTATTATATAAGAGGTTAGATATTTAACACAAAAGTAGCAGGATTATTCGCTTCAATATTAACGAAAAACCATTGTTCAATCACCATACAAAGAGCGTAGAGACTCTCCTTATAAGTGCTCTGTACCCCCTACATTTAGATGATTTATTATTATATAAGAGTTAGATATTTAGCACAAAAATAACAGGATTATTCGCTCCAATATTATAGGGAATCTTTCTCTTATACGAAACTCAGGCTAACTAGAACGAGTATACATAAACAGAAATGGTGCCTAGTGTACATATTGAAAACAACACTAATAATCTCGTATCAAGTTTATATAAATAAACGACAACACACTTATGTGCTCAGTCTCTTACGCCCCTTTGCTCGTCTCGCAGATATGACCTTTCGTCCATTTACCGTCGCCATTCTCCCTAAGAATCCGTGGCGCCTTTTCCTCACTAAATTGCTTGGCTGATATGTCCTTTTCATAACAATTTCTCAGTAGTTCGTTTCTAAAAATACGTACACAGCATTATATCATAGGTTTTCCATTTTTATCATATGTTTTTGCATACAGCGTAGGTTTTCCTTCTGCGTATGGAATGACGGTCATAACCTCCCCCGTTGGATATAACATTACCTTCTCCCCATTAATGAGACCATTATCGTACTCCGAAAACTCGGCGATCCCGCCACCATTATTTTTTGGATAAAACGTTACACTTTTTCCATGTTTTTGACCGTTTTTATAGTTAAATTCACTAATTTTATCTCCGAATTCGTCAAAAATCACAAATTCTCCATCAAATTGTCCGTTTTTGTATGAGGCCTTAATTTGTCTAATACCACTTTCATAAAAAATAGAGCATTCGCCGTTTTGTTCGCCATTTTCGTACCAAATAATTGAAAGCAACGATCCACTCGGAAAATACTGTCTTGTTTCTCCATGAATAACATCATCCTTGTATTCAACCTCCGTTATAACAACGTTTTGTTTATTAAAAAATCGAGTTATTCCTTCTTTTTTGCCTTCTACAAAATTTACTACTATTTTCCCAGTATCGGTATCTTCAATAAACTCCCCTGTATAATTTTCCCCCATTATTTCCATATGTTATATATCTCCTTAAGATCATTATACGATTCAGTAATATTACCATTAATCAAAACATAATCATATTTTGCGATCTTTTCTACGACAAATGATTCCGATAACCTAGATTCAAAGCTTTCATTTGTTTCAGAGTTTCTCTTTTGCAATCTATCTCTTAATGTCTTAAAAGATGGAGGTAAAATCAAAACCCCTATTTTTTTTAGGTTATCACTCTTTAACGATAAGACATTATTATTATTGCCGTCGTGGAGTAAATTGTATGCCCCCTCCCAATTTAAATCCATAATACATAGGTTATTTTTCTCAAAAGACCTTTCCACTGTCATAAGAGAGGTACCATAAAAATTCCCAAAACATTTAACATGTTCTATAAATTGTCCATTTTGGATCATTTCAGCAAACCTTTCTTGATTTACAAAATAATAGTCTTTCCCGTCTACTTCACCACTCCTCATGCGTCTTGTCGTATGAGAAACAGTTGGCGATATATCGCTAAAATCATTTATTAACATATTAATGAGAGTGGATTTACCAGACCCGGAAGGACCAGAAATCACAAAAACCGTTTTCATTTTTCACTTTTATGATCAGTAGTTCTTTCCTGGATTATTGTATATAAAAAATGTACAATTGGCGTGCAAAATCTAATTTCTATGAACAGATTTATGTTTTTTAACAGATGTTTATCGTTTTCTATCATTTTTTTTATCGTTTTCACTTCTACATGTTGTGCCCTAAAGATAGAAATAAGCCGCGGTAACATTGAGCCAGATCCTATAGCTATAGTTGAATTTTTTGAAAAAGATGGAAATAATTCCGATATGGGATCAAAAATTAGTAAAATAATCAAAAATGACCTGGATATGTGTGGTCTATTTATCCCCATTGATAAGGATCTTTTTCTAGAGTCTCCAGAAGACCTAGCCAAAAATGGACATAACATTAAGAATTGGCATGTTTTAAAAGCTAGATTTTTGTTATACGGAAAAATAAATCAAACTTTTAGTTCTAGGTTTGAAATAGATTACAAACTTATCGATGTAGTAACCGGAGAAATTATGCTCGAAAGCCAAGTTTCTGGTAATGAACCTAAATTACGAAAAGTCGCTCATGTTATTGCAGATCAGGTATATGAAAGAATTACAAATGAAAGGGGATATTTTAATACGCATATTATCTATGCTGAAAGTTCGTCTAAAGCTGGGGTTAGAAGGAAGACAAGACTTGTTAAGATTGATCAGGATGGAGAAAACGTAGAGGAAATAACCGATGGTTCAGAACTGACCCTGATGGCTAGATATTCCACCGATGGGAAGAATATAGCATTTATATCGTATAGAGATAATGTCAAAAAAGGGGATATCCTCGGGAAATCAGCCCATGTTTATGTAATGAATCTTGAAAATAGGAAACAACGTTTACTCATAAATAAACCACTAATGCTCGAACTGATTAAAAAAAATAACAATAAACCTATTCAAATGACATATGCCCCAAGATTTTCAAGCGATGGGGCAATGGCTGTTTTGGGAATCATAATTGATGGAAAAAGTGCGATTTATATACTAGATATTGAAAAAAACGAACTTAAACCTCTAACAAAACATACATGTATTGATACTTCTCCATGCTTTTCTCCTGATGATTCGAAAATTGTTTTTACATCAAATAGGCAAGGGCAGGAAGCATTGTACATTATGGATAAAGACGGAAAAAATCAACAAAGGATCAGTAAAGAAGGCGGAAAATACTCACAACCCGTTTGGTCTCCAAGAGGAGATCTGATTGCATTTGCGAAATCTTTGAGGGGGAAATTTTATATAGGGCTTATGAAACCGGATGGAACAGGAGAAAGGCTCGTATCGGGTGATTATCTGGTAGAAGCACCATGTTGGGCATCAAATGGTAGATATATTTCATACTCTATGGAAGCAGGGCCTTCGGCAAGATCAAATATAGCAGTTGTAGATATGACTGGAAACCATATAAGAATAATAGAAACTCGCAAGGATGCTACCTATCCCGCATGGTCTCCGACCCTTGCAATAACGACCGTGAAATAATTGCTTTTAATAACCATAAATGCTAGTCTTTTTCGTATTATTGTTTAATTTTCGCCGTAATTATGAAAAAGTTGGATCTATATAAGACTGATGAAAAGAAGTTTAATACAGGTGGCGGCTCCCGGCGAAACGAAAGGGTCGCTTCAGAAATTAGAGAATGCTTTTCCGCAGCACTTATTCGCGAAGAACTATTGGATATTCCGTGTTCTATTTTAACGATAACTCATGTTGATGTGTCTCCAGATCTTCGAAACGCCAAAGTTTTTGTTATGCCTTTGGGAGGGGAAAAAATGGATGAAACTTTAAAATATCTAAACGAACATACGCATTACTTTAAAAACATTATAGCAACCAAAATGAAAATTCGATTTATTCCTGAAATTATTTTTAAAAAAGACGAAACTTTGGAGTATGCCAGAAAAATTGATTCTATTTTGGACAGAAAATAGATTTCATACTCATTCTAGTCGATAAATGGTGTTTTTTTGCTGCCCCCTTTAGAATTACTAGGTTTTTGTATCTTTGTTAATACTGAAGGCAAATGAAACAACTATATAACTCGATAATTAAGTAATTTCTAAAATCATTTCTCCCCAGAATCTTGAGTTTTTTATGTCTATATCAGTTTGTTTGTCGAGTTAATCAAGTATATGTATAAAACTGCTAAACTCAGTTTCTGAAGATTACAAAGCAGATACAATTTCGCCTACTATTTCCACTATATTTTCTTCTGCACATGTTTTAATTTCTGTCCCATCCTTATATATTTTTGCTATTCCTTTTTTAAATCCAAATATTCCTATATCAGAGTTTATTGCTTCTCCAGGGCCATTTACAACGCAACCAAGAACTGAAATTCTAAGTGTTTTATCAAAATTTCCTGTTATTTTCTCAAGTTCTGTGGCTATCGCTACAACATCTATAAGAGTTCTAGCACAGGTTGGGCATGCTACTATATTAACAGTGTTCCCGAGAAGATCTAAAGACTTTAAAATTTGTCGGCCAACCTTAACCTCTTCTCTTATATCTTTTAGTGATAGAGACACTCGCAATGTGTCTCCAATTCCGTCAGCAAGCAAGGTTCCAATCCCTATGGCAGATTTTATTGTGCCGCAGAACAAAGTTCCAGCTTCTGTTATACCAATATGAAGGGGATAATCGGAAATTTCAGACAATTTCCTGTAAGCTGCTATGCTTGTATTAACATCAGATGATTTTACGCTGATTTTAAAATTATAGAAGCCCATATCCTCAAATTTTTTGATATTTAAGATCGCTGTTTCAATTATTGCGTCAACAGATGGTTCTTTGTGTTTTTCCAAAATATCACGGGGAATTGACCCAGAATTTATTCCCAATCTAATGGAAACATTGTTGTTATTTGCAGCGTTCGCAATCTCTTTTAGTCCGTAATCTAATATATTACCCGGATTTATTCGGATACAATGTGCGCCGCTTTCTATTGCCTCTATTGCTCTTTTATAATTAAAATGGACATCTGCGATAATTGGTATTGGAGAGTTTTTGACTATTTCTCGTAGAGCTGTTGCTGAGGACGCCATATTTGGACAGGATACCCGGACAATATCCGCACCAATACTAGCTACACCTTCTATCTGTTGGAGAGTTGCTTTCACGTTTTCCGTATTGGTATTAGTCATAGTTTGAACGGTTATAGGAGAATTCGCTCCAACCATGACGTTCCCCACAAAAATTTTTCTAGTTTTTCTCCTATTTATCATATTTTCTTTCTGTTTAAATACTTAACCATTTTACTGTTCTTATCACTGGTTTTCGTTTTTGTGATCTTTTTCTGAGGTTCTATATAGTAGCTATAATTTATAGGGCGAGTTCTGGCAATTTCTTGCTCGTATATATCAAGCCACGTCCTCTTATCTCTCTTACGTTTTGCTATACGGTGTGATAGTTTTAAACTTTCTTCTGCTAGGCATTCTACCCTAACTGGAGATGGTTTAAATCTATGTAAATCGATGGCTTTCGCAGCGTTGTATGAAAGATCTATAATTCGCCCTTTATACGTATACGGCCCTCTGTCATCAACAATAACTATCACCGATTTATTATTTCTAAGATTTGTAACCCTAACGACCGATGGTAAAGGGAGAGTTCTATGAGCCGCGGTAAGTTTATATTTGTTAAATTTTTCTCCACTAGCTTTTTTTTTCCCATGAAAATCCTCTCCATACCACGAAGCATTTCCAATTTTATCATATTCATA
Organism: Holosporales bacterium; assembly: GCA_031269095.1. Classification (GTDB taxonomy): domain Bacteria; phylum Pseudomonadota; class Alphaproteobacteria; order RUG11792; family RUG11792; genus JAIRWI01. The sequence continues at coordinate 12,307 of JAIRWI010000044.1, read as the reverse complement.
ATATGTTTGAGGATAGTACATAGCCCCCCTACAATAGTAGGGCTTGCACGATCTACATACTGGGCCAACAGGTGTTTTGTGATAAGTTGAACATCCATTTAGTAATACGGCTAGCGCAGTTATAAAAATAAAATACTTTCTACCGCAATACAAGAAACTTCCATATAAATGCCCATAATAAAGCATTTTATACAGTTACCCCCTAAAAAATCAAGAATGTGGCACAATTAGGAATTTTCTTTAAAAAAAACTTAGCAATAGTTACTTAGGAATCAGATTTTTTTAAAATAAAACAATATTTTGTGTATAAAAAATATAAAAAAAATTCATAATATGAAAAATATTAAGCATTTATTTACTATTTTTATATATAATAATATTAAGGATTATATAAAATTCGTGAAGAAAAATGAAAAACACTTGTATAGAAGTATCGATTCTGGGGATAAAATTACACAAATTATTCTTGGATATAATAAAGGTAGAATTGGATATTCTGAATACAACTGATATAAATAGTATCCAGGTTTTAACACTAATTAGTGTCGGTGACAGTACCGTGACAATCGGAGAATTAATCTCGAAAGGACATTATATGGGATCGAATGCATCCTATAACGTAAAAAAAATGGTTGATAATGGGTATCTAATACAAACACCTTCGAAGAGAGATAAAAGAGCATCGTATGTAAAATTGTCTACAAAGGGGAAAAATCTTTTTGAAACATTAAAAAATGGGCTTAGTAAATACACCACGGTTTTCGAACAAACTAAAGAAAACCACTTAAAAGACTGTATTGAAAACATAAAAAAAATTAACCTTTCTTGGAAAAGTATATTGTCTAGTTAAAAGTGGCTAATACGCGATGGTCTTGTTAGATTTGATGAATATATACCAGCTGGTTTTGTACCAGAAACAACGACGCCATTTTTTGTGTTTTTTAGATGAGAATGTTTAATCTATTTAACTTCCAAATAAAACAAAATGAGCGTAAATAAAAATATTCATTGATAATGTTGAAGTTTTAAGTTACAATTATAAGTGTCTGCTGTTTTGCTTTAGGAGATTAAATTAATGGCAAGTAAAAAAATAATGTTGTTAGGGATATTTACATGTTCTGTGTTTTTTAGTGGAGACATCGTTGCAGGTATAATCGGGGAAGCCTATGCAGATCCGCCATCATTAGATACTGAGGGTGACAGTACTTTACCAATGTATAATTACGGTGAAGCGGGTAGTAAAGAGAAGGAATCAAAAGCTAGAGGTCTATCATTTAAGGGGGAAGAAGAGGAGTACGATGATATTACATATACTAAGGAGGAAGAATTAGAGTTTGAGAAAAGATTCGAAGAGAGTAGGAAAAAGTTTAAGGTTATGTATGCGGAAATGAAGCCCATTTTAAATGAAATAAAATCTAACAAAAATGATAAGAGTAAGCTAGATAAGCTTGTTGAAAATCTAAAATCTATACACGAAAAACATGGGAGCATAGGGAATTTGCCGACCGTTTTTCAGCAGTATTTTGGACTAAAAGAAGATGATATAGATCTTGTTAATACGCTTTTAGAAATGGTCAGGTAATATTTTTTGGGGAGGTTGATTTATGTTTAATATAAAGATATTAAAGTATTTTTTGGTTGTATGTTTGTTGGTGGTGATCCCTTTTGGTGAAGTAGCACAAAGTGCTGCTACCCACATTAATGTAGGGGGAGTTCCTACGGTTACACACGCGGCAGGAGCGGGGGGAGTTTGGACAAGAGTTGACGGTCCCTTAGCTCCTCTTCCGGTCACTCGAGCTGATTTAAGAAATCTTTTCCATGTTGCTGGATGTTTTGATGCATTCATTGGAGTTATAGTAAATAGTCAAGAAGGTATTGACAACTTTTGTATTGACAATCCGGGGGTTTTCCCATTTGATGACATTACCCCTGAGGCGCCTTTTCCTAATCTTCAGGCTGTTCGTAATGTGTATTACAGAATCAGACATCACTGTTTTAATGTAGTAGATATAGAATATGGTGTAACACCGGAAGATTTTTATAGACTTTACATCAAAATTACCCCTAAGCCAGAAGATGGAGAGGGAGGTGATTATACCGTTGTATTGAACGTTGCTCCTAATGGAGCTGTTGATATTACTGGTATTTTTTAAGTCTCTATTCGAGAATAGTGTATTTAAATATTATTAGTGACAGTACAACATATCATACCAGGTTAATTAACAAAGCTAGTTAATCTGGTATTTATTTGGGAAATAATAACTATATATACTAAAACCAGTTAGTAATAGGTTAGTTTTTCAAGCTGTATTCCCTGGAATTGCTGGAGTTTTGCGTGTTCGTTGACTCACACTTGTTAAATGAACTGACTATACACCTAAATCGATGACACACTATAGTTGGCCCACTTAATGAGTGTATCAACAGAAATACAAAAACCTCTGTAATTTCGCAGAATAGAGTCTAAAAAATCATCTGATAAGCAGTATTAGTGTTGTTAAGCTCAAGATTGCTGATTTGCAGTGGTTTAAATAACCACAAATAATCAAAAATCCAGATTCGCGTAATCTTTTGATGGAGGAATAGCAGGTATAACATCGCTTAGTATATTTCTAAATGTCGGTCTAGATTTTATCCTGGCATACCAATTTTTAACGAATTCATATTTTTCAAAAGGTAATAATCCCAGGTAATCAAAAACAGAGAGAAAGGATGCTGCGTATATATCGGCAATCGAAAAATACTGCCCCCCCAACCAATTTCTTCTATCTATTAACCATTCCATATATTCAAGATGAACTGCTAATTTTGCCAAAGCTTTTCTTATTTCTGAAGGATTTGGTGTTTTTTCTCCATCCTTTTTAAATCTCTTTATTATTTTTTCATGAATTATCGGAAAATAGACATCATTATAAAAATTAAATGAAAACCAATCGGAAATACGACGAACTTCAGTTTTACACATACAATCCTCTCCACCAATTAGATTTGGTTCAGGATAAATTTCTTCTATATACCAGGTAATCGCTGAGATCCCAGAAACGACAGATTTATTAATATCAACAAAAACAGGAAGTGTACCAAACACATTATGAGATAAAAGGGTCTCTGTTGGGCTCCAAGGAGATTCATGAATATATGTAAAATCAAGTTTTTTTTCAAGAAGAATGAATCTAACAATCCTTGAAAAAGCACAAATTGGATAATGGTATAACAGCCGCATAATATTAAACGCACGTAATATCGGAGTGCTTTTTGGCCAAAAAGGAATCAGTTTGTTTGGAAAACTCATCAATCATATTTTGTGTATTATCGGAAAGTTTATGCATCTCATCTTCAGAAATTTCACTAGATTTTTCCAAAGATTTTATAAAATCCATAGCTTCCCGGCGTATGTTTCGAAGGGCAATTTTTGTTTCCTCAGCATACTTAGCTGCTAGCTTAGCAAGATCTTTCCTCCCCTCTTCAGAAAGTGGGGGTATAGGAATTCTGATGAGTTGACCTTCGATAATAGGATTCAATCCGATTCCACTATCTCTTATAGCCTTTTCTGTGAACTTAACCAACCCCTTATCCCAAACATTTATGGTTAGTGTTCGAGAATCTGGAGATGATATAGTTCCTATATGACTCATAGGAGTTTGGGTTCCATAGGCATCAACTCTTAAGGGCTCAAGAAGAGAAGTAGAAGCACGACCAGCTCTTATTCCCGCAAGTTCCTTTTGAAAATTTTCGATAGAAATTTCCATTTTCTTTTTAAATTGTTCTAATCTCGAATCACATTTAAACATGGCACAACTTTTTACAAATATCGTACTGCAGGTTATTTTAAAGTAGTATAATAGGAAATAACTAGTAATTTTTTCTAAGCGGTAACTTTTGTATGAAACTTTTACTTACCTCCGATGGGGAAAAATTTTTTGATGGAGAAATTTTAGACGTATATATATCCACAGATAAAGGAGAAGTAAAAATATCAGATGGTTATACTCCATATATTTCAAAAATAAAAGATAGTATTTCATTTTTAAAAACAGATAAAACAATGGAAAAAGTTGTTATAAAAGAAGGATTTGTTTATACAAATGGAACGGTGTGCTATGCTATCGTTGACACTCTCTAGAAAGAGCATTTGAAATACACTCATTCTAGTTAGCAACAGGTGATTTTTTGAACTATGCTTGCTCCAGTTAGTAAATAGATAATTTTTCAAAACATATCCCAAGAATTACTGATGTTTTAGGTACATTTTCGATATCAATGTTAATTGAAACAACTATATACACCTCAAAATTACATAGGTTTTGATATTTTTGTTAATACTAAAGTCAAATAAATCAATTATACTATAAAAAGTCAAATGCTCTCGAGAATTAACAATAACTTCTGTGTAATAAAAAATTCGACTTCTCAGTATATTAGGTTTTATATTTGATTAACTAAACAACCAAACTGGTATAAACACAAAAATCTCAATGATTTTAGGGGAAATGACTTCAAAAATTATTGGGTATCGAGTTAAGCGACTATAGTATAGTTTTTTTTGAAAAACGTAAGAAATGGAGAATAGATATTCTATCGAAGCTTCGTGTTCAAAATTATTCTGTAACCTTTAAAAAAAGATTTTATTATTTTTTAAATCGATATTATGATAATTATATTATCATATTTTGATCTTTAGTGATTGATTATGTCTATATCTTCGAAAGCAAACAATGTAGTTCGTATATTGTTTATAGAATTGCTGTTCTGTTTTTGCACTTACTCTTCCAATCTTTTTTCCCTTGATCCTTTGGAGAATCCTTCTACCACTAAATATGATACTTTTGATTCTAAGGCGTTTGGATCTCCTCCTGGTTTTTCTTTTTCTGAACTTGCTCAGTCTGATGACTCTTATTTTACTCTTTCTTTCCGTAATAATTGCCCTTTTGGGGATAGTTGTCCATTTTGTGACCCTCATACTACTAATCCATCCTCTTCTGATCTTCTTACCTTTGGTCTTCCTCCTTTAAGAGATTTATCTCCTGATCTTTCTCTTCCTAAACTTCCTTCATTCTCTCCACTTACTGGTTTCTCCGACTCTCCATTTCTTCCGGGGATTTCCCATTCTCCTCCTTTAGCAGCGCCCCCCTCTTCTGATCTTCTTACTTTTGGTCTTCCTCCTTTAGGAGATTTGCCTACTGATCTTTCTCTTCCTATGCCTCCTTCTTCCACTACTACTACTTCTACAGTTTCCTCTGCTAAGCCTTCCTCTTCTGATCCTATTCCCCCCAAGACTCCTTCTTTAGGTTACCCTCCTGCTGAATTTTCTCGATTTGAAGATTTTCTTCGTGACCCGCCAGTCTCTCTGTCTCCTATCCTCGGACTCTCCCCTTTAGGACTTCCCCCTAGTGAATTTTCTTTTTTAGATCCGTCCCATTCTGGTTCTCCTCATCTAGGAGATCCCTCTTCCATATCTTTTTCCCATTCTGGGATTTCTTCCCCTCCTCTCACTCCTTTTTTTTCTTCTCTTCCCCCTACTCTTCCTGATCTTTCTTTCCCTATGCCTCCCTCCTCCACTACTACTACAGTTTTCTCCGACTCTCCATTCTTCCCTGGGGTTTCTCATTCTCCTCCTTTAGCAACGCCACCCTCTTCTAATCTTATTACTTTTGGTCTTCCTCCTTTAAGAGATTTGCCTACTGATCTTTCTCTTCCTATGCCTCCTTCCTCCACTACTATTTCTACAGTTTCCTCCGAGCCTCCATTTCCTTTTGAGGTTTCTCATTCTCCTCTTTTAGCAGCGCCCCCCTCTTCTAATCTTATTACTTTTGGTTTCCCTCCTTTAAGAGATTTGCCTACTAATCTTTCTCTTCCCATGCCTCCTTCCTCCACTAGTACTTCTACAGTTTCTTCTGCTAAGCCCTCCTCTTCTGATCCTATTCCCCACAAGACTCCTTTAGACCATTCTCCTACCATGCTCCTTCCTTTTAAATCTTCTTCTGATTCTCATGTCTTTGTGCCTATTGCTTCTAAGCCTTCCCTTCCTGTGTCTACTGTCTCCAAACCTCAGGTCTTTGTGCCAGTCGCCCCTGACCCCCCTCTTCTTGAGACTCCTCCATCTACAATTCCTACCTCTCAAACCATTACTCCTGAATTTTGGTCAAAATTGTTCGCTATGGCCCATGTTATGGGGGATTGCGCAGTTTATCGTAAACCTATCAGAGGGGAGTTTTTATCAAATGGGTTCACTCTAAAGGATTATGAAGAAGCAACAGGAAAACTTTATTACAATATAAAAGGACTAGATTTATCAGAAAATGATGAAATAACGCAGAAATTGCAACTGGATATCCAAACAATTGGTAATCAGGTTCTCATGATTTTTACAGAACATTTTGGGACCCCAAAACTTTTGGAAACATTGAAAAAATTGATAAATATGGGGGACCAAATCACTAAAAGTGTAACTTCTATATATCTAAGTGGTACCCAAGATTACCACTTACCTCCAGAAATTTCTAATAGAGAAACTTCTGATCTACTAAACTTTTTGATAACAAAACAAGAGGAAATACTAAATAATATTTGCAAAGCATATTTAGAACGTTTGAATGAAGTAAAAAATCAAATACAAAAAAGTCTACATAACAAAACTTAGTCGTAATATATGGCACAGCAATAACATGAAATAGGTATATAGAAAATTGGTATTTTTTAAAAATATGATACAGATGTAAAACATGTTTACTAGAGAATTATGATATACTCTCTCTAGTTAGAGAAGAGATAATTTTTCAAGACCTATTCCAAGAATTACTGATGTTTTAGGTACTTTTGCCGATATCAATGTTAACTGAAACAACTATATATAGAATGCTTTAGCAAAAGTTTATCAGTTTAATTTGCTATTAAATAGTATACTCAATTGTTAATAAATTTGTTCTTTCAGTTGGTAATTATTGCAAATTTTCTGCGCATGTATTAATATGTAGTTTCAATTTCATATAATGGTAGTTTTTGTGTCTACAAAAAAAGCTGGAGGTTTTTTTTTCGATAGATCTATCCCAAGAGGAATATTAGCTATCGGTATTGCTTCTTTGTTCATCAATATAGCAACCGTTGTTACATTTTCTGGTTCCTCACTATACATGAAAACTGTTCTTGGAACAGGTGTCGCAGTGATAGGTCTCCTCGAGGCGGTTATTGAAATCGTTGCATATACAACACGAATATTTTCTGGGGTTATTAGTGATTTTTTTAAAAACAGAAAGGTTGGAATAGTTATTGGTTTTGCATTAATAGCTATATCAAAACCACTTCTTGCATTTTCAAAAACAGTTCCTCATATATTCATTACGAGATTAATGGATAGAGCTGGAAATGGTATTCAGGCAAGCCCGAGAGATGCCTTCGTTGGCGATATAGCTCCTCCCCATTTGAAGGGAAGTTGCTATGGCTTTAGACAAAGCCTCTGTGCCATTGGTTCTACGATAGGTGGAATAATGGGGATAGTTATTCTATCTATGAGTAACAATAATTTTGAATTATTATTTTTAATAGCTGGAATCCCAGCAGTTCTCGCAGTCCTTGTTATAACTCTTTTTACTAAAGAAAAGAAAGATAATCACCAAAAATCTAAGCTCAATAGACAACCAATAAAAATTAAGAATTTGAAATTACTTGGAAATAAATTCTGGTTATTGATGATAGTTGTTTTGGTTTTTATGATGAGTAGATTTAGTGAAATTTTTATCGTATTACATGCGTGCGGGAATCACGGGCTCAGCATTTCGTATGGCCCTTCAATTTCCGTCATATTCAATTTAGTCGCTGCTCTTATTGCATTCCCTATCGGGAAAATCTCAGACAAAATAGAAAGAACTACCCTTCTGCTTATTGGACTTATAATGCTATTTTCTGCCCATCTGTTAATATATTCTTCAAGCAGTTTATATGGAATTTTTCTTGGGCTTGTAATATGGGGGAGCCAATTCGGGATAAATCAGGCCATTGTATCAGTTCTCGTCTCAGATTATGTCCCAAAAGGACTTCGCGGGACAGGATTCGGAGTATATTACGTAATAACCGCTATAGCTACGGGATTTGCAAGTTTTTTTGCTGGAATTATGTCTGCTAAAACTGGGTCAGAAGTAACAGCTTTTTTCTATGGAGCAATCTTTTCTGGGATTTCGATTATCTTGTTACTTTTTCTTAAAGGAAGATTAAAACTGAACAAGTAAGAATATATTTTGCAATTCGTACTAAAACTTTCTTGACCTTTGTATTGCACGTATGAGAGAATTAGCCTAGTTTTTTAAGTTTTTAATTCAAGAGGTTGTTTTCTATTCATGACAAAAAGAGTCCAAGCTAAGTATAAAATTGATAGGCGATTAGGAGTCAATCTTTGGGGACGTACGAAAAGTCCATATAACTTGAGGAATTATGGGCCAGGACAGCATGGAAAAAGCAAAGGGAAGCCCTCGGATTATTGCATTCAGCTACATGCCAAACAGAAGCTCAAGGGATATTACGGAAGCATTACGGAAAAACAATTTCGCCGCACATATCAGGAAGCTGTGAGACGTAGAGGGGATACTTTGGAAAATCTGATAGAACTCTTGGAAAGAAGATTGGATGCGGTTGTGTATCGCATGAAGTTTGCTATAACAGTGTTTGCCGCTAGACAGATAGTTAATCACGGTCATATTGCCGTTAATGGGAAAAGGGTTAATATCGGATCATATAGACTCAAAGATGGTGATGAGGTTTCAGTTATTGGGCGTATGAAAGACAACATTAATGTAGCAACATCCTTAGTTTCCTCGGAGAGAGATGTCCCAGATTATTTGGAAATTTCCGATAATAATGGAACAAAGGGGAAATTCATTAGAGCTCCAAAATTTGCTGATGTCCCTTATCCAGTCACGATGGAACCTAACCTTGTTATTGAGTTTTATTCAAGATAATATCTTATTTATTAACAGGAATTTTTTCAAAAAATGGCTTTGCTCAATTTGCTATGGCGGGCTCTATTTAAAAGGTGGATATTAGTACTGTGTTTTTCTGCTTTTTCTTTAAGTGCTCAGAATTATTCGGTGATTATTCCAGGTTATTTAAAAAATCTTAAGTATCTTTCTACTAAGATAATACAAAGAAATTCTAATGGAACGGAGTATAATGGGAGTATGTATATATCTCGCGAAAATGCTAGCAATAATATCAGAGTCTTCTATGACAACGATCTGCAACCCAGCATCTTGATTAATGATAAAGATATTTTGGTTATTGATCAAAAAACGAAAAAAACAAACTCATACTCAATCAAAGAAACCCCCATATACGATATATTAAATGGAAATATTAATTTAGCGAAAGAAAAATATTCCATAGATAATAGTGATAAAAATTATGTAAGACTTATAATAACTAGAATTGTTCCACTTGGAACTATTGATATAACTCTAATGTTCTCAAAGTATAGTAATGGAAATATAAAATATTTTGAAGGATGGGTAATAAAAGAACTAAATGGAGATGAAGTCGCCGTAGGTTTTTTAACCGATTCCCTCTCCATTAATGATAAGAAAAAAATTCCACCTAATATTTTTATTAAATAACAGAATTATAGCGGATTTTGCTAAAAAAAACGGTTAAAACAGGAATTTTTTGCTGTTTTTAACAGAATTTATCATCAACTGTTACAAATATATACTCTCTCTAGTCGGCGAAAAGATAATTTTTTAAAATATATTTCAAGGAAATGTATGGAGTTTAGCATTTTTCTTAATACTATACTCTCTCTAGTTAGCAACTGAGTAATTTTTTAAAGCTATATTCTTTGAAATTACGAGGGGTTTTGGTATTTTTGTTAATACTAATATCAACCAGAGCAGCTATATAATTCCAAAAGGTGTACTTAGAAGAACCAAGCTTTCGTTAACATAACCACATAAATTAAACTCGAAATTGCTATATCAGGATTTTTTCTTTAAAATTGGCTATAGAAAGCTATTCGCATAGTTCATAGCTACAAAATGATATTTGTGATAAAAATTTTTCTTCTATTCCTTTGTGTAATACTTCTAGCGGCGTATTTGTCACTTTTCGAAAGGAAGATCATTGCAAGAATTCAAAAGCGTCTCGGCCCTTCGTACTACGGAATATTTGGTTTTTTTCAGCCAATTTTCGATGCAATTAAGCTCATTTCTAAAAGAGGAAGCTTCGTCGGGCATTCTAAAGCTTCCGTAGTATCGGTTTGCTTGTTCATGTTTATTAGTCTTATGGCAGTTACCCTCATCCCCATTTCTGATAATTTGTATGTCTTTAATCCCAAATACGGTCTTTTGTACGTTATTTTAATATTCACAGCGTTGGGGTTTGTAGAGGTATTTATCGGGATAGATTCGCAATCTAAATACGGTGTTATAGGTGGGGTTAGAGCATATTTCCAAATGCTTGCTGCACATTTACCATTTCTACTCTCAGTTATATGTATCGTTTCAATAACAAAAACCTTTAACATTATTGAAATTGTCAATTTCCAAAGCGGATTATCATTGGGAGTTGTTTTACTTCCTGTATTTGTTGTATACTTTTTTACTTCTCTTATCATCTTAAACAGAACTCCATTTGATTTTACTGAAGCTGAATCAGAAATAGTTGCTGGAAATTATACTGAATATGGAGGGATGCTTTTCGCGATGATATATTTATCCGAGTATGTTAACCTGGTATTTGTTTCAGCTTTAATCGTTTTACTGTTTATGGGAGGTTGGAATCCAGTTGTGAATATTCAATCTGTATCGCCATATGCATGGATGGCCATAAAAACAATGATAATAATAACGTTCATAATTTGTATTAGGGCAATTTTTCCACGCTACAAGCAGAATAAAATTATAAAATTTTCATGGCTACTTTTTTGCCCTATTGTTATGATCTATACTATGCTGTTTATTTAGATTTTATATGACGATAGAAAATAATAAGAGATACGCTGAAATTTTCAAAGAGCTCGTCGATGAATACATAGAAACTGGAGAACCAGTGGGCTCGAGAACCCTTTCTAAAAGAATGGATAGAGTCCTTTCTCCTGCAACGATTAGAAATGTTATGTCCGATCTTGAAGATCTTGGAATTTTGTATTCAGAACATACATCATCTGGCAGAAAGCCTACAGAAAGAGGATGGAGATACTTTGTAAACAGCATTATAGAGATTTCACCTGCCGATTTGCAGGCAGCCGATATAAAAGCTTTTTCTGAAACAGAAAAATCATTAAGTGGAAGAAGTGTTGGGACAATACTGGATAAAGCGTCCGATATTTTGTCCTACCTTTCAAATTATGCAAGTATTGTAATAACACCAACAGCTAATGATAAAATTGTCAGACATATTGATTTTGTTTTGCTTTCTCCAGGAAAAGCACTGGTAATTATAGTTTCTCACGATGGAGATATTGAAAACCGCTTAATAGAAGTCCCAACCGATATTTCAAATAGCGTTCTTGAAATGGCCGCAAAATATCTTAATACGAAGCTTTGTGGTTTAACACTTTCTGGTATAAGAGATACTGTTTATGATGAACTTTCCGTTGCTAGAGATGGGCTTAATTTTGCTGCGAATGATATTGTAAAAAAAGGAATAGGAGTTTGGAAAATAGGTGATGAGTTTGAAGGAGATAAGATAATTGTTAAAGGCCAATCTAATCTTATGTCGAACATTGATGAAATAAAAAATTTAGAAGTGCTTTTTAGAAAACTTGATCAGAAAAACACAGTTAAAAATTTATTAGACGAATCTATAAAAGGAAAAGGAATACAGGTTTTTATAGGCTCTGAAAACAAGGCTTTCGATCTTGAAGGATGCTCTATGATAATTTCTCCATATAAAAATAGCGAAAAAAAAGTAATTGGAGCTATAGGAGTTATAGGACCAGAACGTATGAGATATAGCCGTGTTATAAAATTAGTAGACTATACGACAAAAATGCTTGAAAAAATGGTATAGGGAAATGCGTAATGTATGGCTTACTAGGAAAGAATGAACTTAGGTAGTATAGCTAGCAGATCCCCAATTCTCTAACTTCAAAAGAAGTAACTGATTTTGCTTAGTACCAACCAAACACCTGGCTGGTATATGGAAAAGTCTTTTAAATATACTAAGACCTAACAGAACCACCCTGGACTAGCAATATCCAGTCTAGGGTGATTCGTGTAGAGCTACGGAGGAGAACCCCTTCACATTAATACAATTATATATACACAACTACAGAGCCCCCACACTCTTAATGGTGGGGGGGGGGGGGGGGGGGAGGGGGGCGCCG
>JAIRWI010000006.1 GCA_031269095.1 Holosporales bacterium | reverse complement strand
GTGGCACCTGCTCTCAAAAATCAGACGAAAAATATGCTCTCATACCATCGCTCTATGCATTGCTGGATCAATCCTTTTCGACGGTATCATCTCATGAAAAACTTGCACACTACGTTATAGATGGTTTTTCTTAAAATAAAGGATTTATATCTCTTCTAAGAACTAATCCTCTGGTTTATTCCATATAAATCCTGCGACAGAGGGCTTAACGAACATGCCAACGGCTTGATCAGACAATATCTGCCCAAAAAACGCGACTTCGCCGACGTTATGGATAAAAAAATTCGAGAAATTCAAAGTTTATTGAACAATCGACCTCGAAAAGAGCTAAAATTCCGAACACCTACCGTGGTTTTCTTCGACAGGCGTGCTTCTTCTACCTGCGGTTTTAACCTTGATGCACTTCGTTTCTGAAATGGCGCTTTGGAAGGCAAAAAAACCATGATTAACGCTTTGTTTGTTAAAGATTTTTGTGAGACTAAAATTTCCTATGGACTATGGCTGCAAAATCGCTTGCAAACTGAAGATGGCAGTTTTACACTTATCAATAGTTGTAAAAAGGAAAGGCTGTTTTACATGGGTAACAGGAGGGAAATATGAGATATTCGACTGTATTAAGCGTTGTTGCGTTGTTCCTATCGCCAAGCTTTGGGATGGATTTTGTTGGAGGTGATTTTATTGAAACCACTGCGAAGCAAACACATATAGATCTTGCCTCTCGCGTCGTACTGCTCGAAAAAGACAGAGAAAGCCAAAGTAAATTGTCTGACACATTAATGCATATTGCCAAACATAATGTCAAAGAAGTGGAATGTATGCAGATAAAATTTCATGAAGAGATGGAAGATTTTAAGAAAGTGATGATAGACGCGTTCGCTGAAAGGTATCTGTCGACAATAAAAGAGCATACTGAGAAACTCGAAAAATATGAAGAAAAAGTTATCGCACAAGATCAGAGGATTGCTCAGTTAGAAGAAGAAAATCAAGTTTTAAAAAAGCAATTTGAAGAATGTGCAGTAAAAATGCAAGAGATTGAAGCCAAAGACGCTAGAATTGTATCACTATGTCTAGCTCCGCCGGATTATACACACCCAATAACTAAGCAAGATAGTGGGTCCGGGGCTAGTGGAGAATTCGTGGCGGAAGAAAACGGATGGGTTCGAGCAGATTGCCGTATCTTAGGAAATACAGTCTCGTTTGAAGTTAACGGTCATTCATTTAGAGTGCGTTGGGATCCAGGATATGGCGGCACTCATAGATCTATCTTTTATCCAGTACATAAAAGCGACAAATACAGGTTCATCGGTGGAGATTACCATAGAGTATTTTTCTATCCATGTCTACGCTTTTAGAAATTTCATAGGTCCTTGTTTTGCATAACTGGAATGTTATTGCGCTTTTCGTTTGCAAATCAATGTAACGTTAAACAATCTCCAGTCTGGATGGATATGTTTTTCCTCCATGGTATATGTGCATTCCACAAAATGGGATAAATCCAAAACCAGCTTCTCCAGAAATTCTATTCTCTTCCGCTCAGAGAAATTTCCAAACACATTTTCTCTTTTAAAAAACAATATGCCATCAGGGTTTATTATTTCTAATAAGGACATTATATTTTTCAATACTACGTTATACTCGTTGTTTTCTTGCAGATCTCTGCCTTTACGTGTAAATTTACAAATTAGTCGAGAGATAGTGCCTGCTTTTTTTATTGCATATGGCTGAGCAATATGCAGAATGCCGGTTCCTCTCGTTACTATTGAATCAATTCCGCCAACAAATACATCAAGACTCTTGATTTCATCCTTTCCAAATTCAAACGTATCAACAGCATTGAGGCCAACAAAATTCTCCCTCAACCAAGTGCCGACTTTATAAGAATTTATTGATTTGCTGAGCAATCCATGATGTAAATCTGTACAAAGAACGTTGTGCCCCATTAATTGCAGGCAAACAGATATAAAACCACGATTAGCTCCAAGCTCTACAATGTTAGCATTCTGTTTTATAAGCTTTGAAAGCTGTAACGCGGTATCTATAAAAGGAGTCTCCCCGTCATTTAAGCAAGAACACTTAATTGTTTCATAAAGGCTATCCATAAAAGCGCACTTATCTACTTTCGAAAAACAATTGTCAATCTCATGGAAAATATTCTTATGCTCTTTCTCGGAGTAGCTTTGCGTAGAAAATGCACACATATACTCTGGATTTTCTAAGCATATTTTTTGCATTGCCAATTGACACAATCGTTGAGAATTGCATTTTTTGAGTTCACTCAATAACTCATAACAAAAAAAATTCATCGCTATACCCAATCAAAATGAAAAGTTGGATTTGCCGGCAAGGCGAAACGAGTTATGCCTTGGACAGTATAATTAATTTCATATTTCTGTCGAACGTGTTCGCGAACTTCCGACACCTTCGCGTAGGTGTGAGCTTCCAGATGCTCCGTTAGCTCCTGCGTCGCAGATTCCGATAGTTTGCTCCGGGAGTCGCCCGTCTCAATTTTGAGCTTTTTCTCGGATCTATACTCCTCCACATGCTTGCTTATGCTCTCTTCGTCCAGCAGCAAAACCTTCCCTATATCCCTGAAACTCCAGCCATCGTCCGACATCAAGACCGCTTTTATGCGATCTACCGTTCGACCGTCTTTCTCTTTACGATGCCGCTGCTTCAGATCCGCTTTCTCTTGCTCTTCTAAAAAATTCTTCATGTTCGCTTTTTCGCCAATTCAGGAATGAAAATGATAATACGTTATTATTACAAAAGTTTCAAGAAGCAACAGATGCAGTTTTAGGAGTACTCCAGCGCATTAGAGAAAAAGCTGAAAAACAATATAGATCATAAAATACAAATGAATTTAGATAACATAGGAGGAGAAGACTGTATTTATGAATTAAACGAGGCTTATCATTTAAGGAAAAACAATATTCACTTAACAAATGAAGTAACAGCTAAATTAAAATCCATAGGAATTTTTGAATAAAAATTAGGATCAAGTCTTATTTCAAAATTATCAATTACTACCGGCTAAAGCCGGTGGTTTGAGATTACGCTTGCAAAGCGGTCATTAAGAGTAAACTCAAAACTCCGAAATTCTAAAATTGTCTTCGGAATGGTGCATTTCTTGAT
>JAIRWI010000048.1 GCA_031269095.1 Holosporales bacterium | reverse complement strand
CTTAAAGGTTTCCTTTTTTATACCACTTACTAATTGTTATTGCAATTTCGAAAGAGGTCTAATCTAGTTAGCAGAGAGATAATTTTTCTAACTACATCCTTTGGAATTACAGGGGGTTTGGCATTTTAGTTAATACTAATGTCAACTAAAGCAACTATATATAAAAAAAGCCCGGTCAAAACTACCAGGCTTAATTCACATTTTTTATAAAAAAAACTTATTTGCCAACAACTGTTACGGCACGACGGTTCTTAGCATGAGCTTCTTCTGTGGTCCCCTCATCGGCAACCCTTTCTTTCCCATATGAAACGACCGTAATCCTATCTCCCTTTACACCACTCTCTTCAAGGACTTTCTTGACGGAGGTTGCGCGAGCAGTTCCAAGAGCTAGGTTATACTCGGCAGTTCCTCTAATATCTGTATGTCCTTCGACAGTTACTTCTGTCCCAGTATATGTCTTTAACCAGCATGCCTGTGCATCAATACGCTTTTTTGCCGCATCAGAAACTTTTGAGCTGTCAAAATCGAAATATGCAGTATCTGGAGCATTTGCTTTAAAATCCTCAGAGCTTCCTGGTGTTACTACCCCTCCACCCTTTTCAACATCACAAACATCAGAACAGGCAGCTGTAAGCACCCCTACTCCAGCGATTAAACCTAACAATTTTGCATTCATATTCATAATCCTTTTTAATAAAAAACGAGCTAAACTCTATCATTCATTTTATCAATAAAACTATCTAGATAGCAAAATATTTTGCTGGTTTTCAATAACGTGTTGATTTGTGTGTTAAAAAGGACACGACCCTATTTCCATATTTCCTACTAATATCAATATTATAGAAACTATTGTCCAATTCGAAAGAATTATCGGATTCAACAACGCAAAGCATATTTCTATCAAAACTAAAAAGTTTCTTAATAACATCAAATAGTAAATTCTTCATTCTGTACGGTGGATCTAAAAAAATTATCAAATCCTTTTTCTCTATAAAATATTCCAAAATTTTTTCAGTAATAAAAAAAGAATTAATTTTCAAAACATGAGATTTGTCTTCTATATGCAATTGCTTGATATTATGGATTATACAATTGATTGCAACAATATTATTATCAACAAATACACACTCAGCAGATCCACGAGATAAAGCCTCGATACCGAGCCCCCCCGAGCCCGCGCATATATCAATCGCATTTGTGTTTTTGAAATCCATATAAAAATTATGTTCAATAATATTAAAAATGGACTCCTTAAGGGCGTCGGTCGTAGGCCTAATTTCTGTGTGGTTTGGTACATTAATATACCTTTTTGCAAATTCCCCTCCTATAACCCTCGCCTTATAATTTTTCATTTATATGTAAAAAATTAACTTATTTTTAATAATATTATGAGAAACTATACTCATAGAATGATAGTTTTTCAAAACTTTTATGTCAATAAATCGTATACTTCTAACATTGCTTATCACGTTATTTGTAAATGGCGTGGTATTTTCTAATGAAGACTCAGAACAAAAAATTTCTCGAAAAAAAAGTGATGATAATTCTGCTGACAGTTCCTTGGATTCAGAGGAAGAATTTAGCAGTGATGATGAAGAGGAAGTAAATGATGATAATGAATCTGAATCAGAAAGTCAATCAAGTAGCGATGATAACGAGGAGGAAGAGGTAGGTAAATCTAAAAAATCTAAAACAAAAAGTCATTCAAGCAGTGGTGACAAGGAGAAAACTACTGATGAGTCTAAATCAAAAGGCCATTTAGAAAAAAAATCTGAAGAAAAAAAACTACAAAAAAAACATGGTATACCCCAAAAAGAAAAAGAATACTTAGATAATTTAGCAGAAGATTTAATAAAAAATAGGGATTCAGAAATTGATCTCAGTGGGCAACGATTTACTGATAAAAAACTTGGTTACTTCTTGGATATTTTGTCTAAAGAAATACATTTACAGAAAGAAAAAATAAGTGAGGCTAAGAGTATTAAGGAGGGAGAAGAAAGTAGTAGTGAAAAAACAGAGCCAGTGCCTCAAATGCCTTCAGGAATACTCCTGAAGCTAAATAAAAACCTTCTTAGTAAAGAAGGGTATAAAAAACTTTTTGAGTTTATTATACAAAATCCGGATTTAATATCTTATATCAATATTTCTCAAACAACAAATGCAGGAGAAGTAGTTGAAGCTCTCTTAGTTATTGGAGAAGAAAATCCTAACGGACTTGTTATTTTATTCCAACGCCTAAAATATATATGGCTTGCCGAAACTGGGATGAACGATGAGGTAGTCAAAAAACTTATAAATATATTAAGAAAGGCGCAAGAAGATGGAAATATATTATCGATTCAAGGAATTGATTTAAGTAAAAACAATATAACAGACGTACAACCCTTCGTTGGGATAGTAAAAAATTTTGAGGAAATAAGATGTGAAATTATTCTGACAGGTAATCCACTTTCACCTGAATCCATTAATTTCCTACACAATAAGAAGGGACCTGCATCAAAAGTTCTGAAGTTTGAAGACTCTCAACAAAACTAAATGGAGAAATTTGACTATACCTGATTAATCCGATAACCGAACAGGTACACTCTCTCCAGTTAGCAAAGAGATAATTTTTCCAAACATATTTCAAGAATTACTGATGTTTTAAGTACATTTATCGATATCAAAGTTAACTGAGGTAGCTATATAATTCCAAAAGATGTAGTACACTCTCTCCAATTAGCAAAGAGATAATTTTTTCAAACATATTCCAAGAATTACTGATGTTTTTAGTACATTTGTCAATGTCAAAGTTAACTGAGGCAGCTATATAAACACCAAAATCCCAATAATCCTGGAGGGAATAGCTTCAAAAATTACTTGGCAGCTTAGTAAACTGAGTATATCCCCAAACATAATAAAAAGTTGGATTTTTTTGGCAATAATTTATTTTAGACTCCATTAACAGACTGTTTGCAATTATGATTAATAAATTAAGGTAAAATAAGGGAAGTGTTTCTAAATACAACTAAAATGACATTGGAATCTGTATTCCGAATAAACGAAATAGAAAGGTAGCTATGAGGTAAAAAAGCTAGATATAGTTGTCACTGTTAATATTGATATCGACAAAGGTACTTAAAACATCAGTAATTCTTGAAATATGTTCGAAAAAAATTATCTCTTTGCTAATTGGAGAGAGTATATCCCCAAACACAATAAAAAGTTGGATTTTTTTGGCAATATTTGGGATTATATTTAATCTAGTTAGTAACGGGTGATTTTTCAAGCTATATTCCCTAGAATTACATATGTTTTGATATTTTTTTTAACTCTAATGATAAATAAGAATCAATTATATTATAAAAATCCAAATGCTCTCGAAAATTAACAATAACTTCCGTGTAATAAAAACTCCAATTTCTCAGTATGTTGGGGGGTACATGCTCTGTTCATTTCTACAATATATATCCAGTTCACTTAGAACTTAAACAAACACTTCTACTCTTCTTAGTGGGTATAGTTTGAAAAAAGTTAACTAGTGTGTGCATAATAAACAGTCTATATTTTTACAAAATATGTATCCTATTTAAATATCTTCTTTATCCATCCAGATTTCTTTTTGGTAGTTAAGGGCGCATTTGCTTCTTCTATCTTTTTAGGTAGTACAACAGCATTTTCTGTCGCTTGGATTGATGGTTGCTGCTGTTGTTCAGAAAATTTTTTCTTCCTTCTTCTCTTTTTATTGTGAGATTTAACTTTTGAGACCTCTCCTATAGACTCCGATTTTTCAGAATTTTGTTCAGTAACAACAACTATTGGAGCAAAAGTTTTAGTATCAATATTTGATAATTTTTTACTAATTTTTTCACCTTGAGGAACCATTTTAGTTATTTCTTTAAATTCCTTAATGACGATCTTACATTCGAGAAACGAAATAGCACGGTTTTCAATAATTTCAATCGCTACATTGTATTTGTTTTCCAAGAAAATTAGTACTTTTCGCTTCGCATTGAGTATAAAAGAATCGATCCCCGAAGAAACTTCAACGAGGATCGCCTTTACGTTAGTATTTCCTAAAAGAAAGGTTTCGATTTGTCTGATAATCGACATACCTATTGTTTCGTTGGATAAAATTCTTCCAGCACCATTACAATGTTTGCACATTACAAAATTCACATCAGATAGGCTCTGTCTCAGGCGTTGTCTTGAAATTTCCAGTAAACCAAACTGACTTATTTTTCCGATTTGTGTATTTGAATAATCGCCCCCCATACATTCTTTAAATTTCTTTTCGACTTTTAAGGTAAACGATGGTTCAGACATATCAATAAAATCTATAACGATAATTCCAGCAATATCTCGAAGCCTTATTTGCCTAGCTACTTCCACTGCTGCTTCCATATTGCTTTTAAAAGCAGTGTTATCTATATCTTTTTCGTGTTTCATTCGTCCAGAATTTACATCAATTGCTGTTAATGCCTCAACTGTGTTTATTACGATACTTCCACCGGAGGGAAGAGAAACCGTTGTTTCCATAATTTTACCAATTTTTTCTTCAATACCATATTCAGAAAAAATAGGTTTCGTGTTTCCATTATATAATTCGATTTTTCTAGCGTGACTCGGAGAGAAAGTCTTCATAAAAGCTCTCGCTTCCTTATAGGCGTTTTCGCCTTGGATTATAATTTTTTCAGTTTTTTTGCTATATAAATCGCGAATAGCACGTTTAACAATGTTTCCCTCTTCATATATAAGAAGTGGGGCTTTAGAAGATACGACCTTTTTCTTCATATTCCCCCAAAGTCTGAGTAAATAATCAAAATCCTTTTTTATTTCTTGTTTAGTTTTATTTTCACCTGCAGTTCTAATTATAACATTCATTTCTTCAGGAGATTCTAGGGAATCTATAATTTCTCGCAGCCTAGCCTTGTCACTAGCATCAATTTTTTTGGAAATCCCACCAGACTTGGAGCTATTATTTGCTTTAGAAACGAGTACGCAATACCTCCCTGGTAAACCAATAAAGGTTGAAAACGCTGCGCATTTATTTCCTCTTTTTTCCCGAATAGCTTGGACTAAAACAACCTGTCCATGATGGAGAACTTCCTGGATTTTATAGTTCCTATTTTCTTCCCCTTCAGATTCCGTAGATTTAACTATATTTTTATTATAATAATCATGTTGAACCTCCGAAAAAGGGAGAAATCCGTGTTTTTCATCTCCGTAATCAATAAAGGCTGCCTGAATTGATGGCTCTATTCTTTCAATTTTTGCAAGGTATACATTTCCTTTAATTAGTTTTGAATCGTTGTGTTCGGTTTCAAAATTTAAAAGAACCCCCCCCTCATCAATTATAGCAATTCTTGTTTCTTCTTCATAGTAAGCGTCTATTAATAGTTTATCTGGCATTATATTTTTGTCTATTATATTAGTTTTAAATCTGGGATTATTGTAGCATAAAACAAACCATATTTGAAGAAAGAAGGGAATGTACGTTTTATTACCGCACTACCTTTATAGATGTATATTCATTATAGTATTTTAGCAACACTGGTTAGTTTTTTAAAACTGTGTTTACGTGAAGAAAGCTTTTTATGAAGTTTTATCAAAAATTTAGAGGATAAAATAGGATCCAGTAGCGCTTTATTTAGCCTATTCGCACCAGAAAATCATTGGGGTTTTTGTATTTGTATCAGCTCAGTTGTCGAATTAATCAAGCATAGGGAACATTTTGTGCAAAACTTCGATATAAGAGTGTGTTTTTCTCAAAATTCAGATCCTAAAGGAATTTTTATGGCAAAACATCTTCTGGATTAATTGCTTTTCTAGATTTATCTTTCCTATTAATTTCATAAATTTGAAGACAAAGCTGCGGGGTTTTTGCATTCCCTGTTTTTCCAACTTTTCCTATCACTCCCCCCTTCTTTACCCTATCACCTTCTTTAACTGAAAACTCTTTTAAGTGAGAATATACAGATAGCTTATTTTTTCCCCCATGCAAAATAATAACAGTGTTTCCATACGACGAGGCTTCTCCATCAAGAGGTTTGGCCAATTTTATTACCCCCTCAGCGATGGCGCGAATAACCGTTCCTGCAGACACCTGCATAACAATTTCTCCATCATCACTATCCGAAAACTTTTTAGAAATTTTGGATTTTCCATCATTAATAGGCCAAATATATTCGGTTATTTCAGTTGTTTCATCATTTTCAACAGCTGATTCCTCATTTTCTGGTACAGCAATATACTGTTGCTGTTTCTCTTCAGTTGGAGGAACAACTTCTTCTTCCTTCACTGTGGCAACTTTATCATTAGTTTTTTCCTTTGAAACTATATCAGGATCAGGAACAACTGAGGAAGTGTCACTAATCTTAACTTTTATAACAAGTCTTTGCCCATTATATAACTGATAGGGAGGTGCAAGGTTATTAAGCTTTATAAGCTCTGCACGGGTCATTGCATATGCATCCGCAATATTACCAATAGATTCCCCTTCTTTAACGATATGATACGGACTAACCCTATCAATACGTACAACCTCAGGCATCGTATCTAGGTTATTATTAGAACATCCCGTTAAAAAAACAAAAGAAGTCAGAATAGAAATAATAATGTTCTTCATTTTTATGAAAAAATCTCCTTAAGACTTTGAATCGCATAGTCTGCTGTGAAATTTAGCGATACTGGAGTAATAGATATATAGTTATGGTTAACTGCACCTAAATCAGTATCCAGTTCTTTTGTTGTATCTGTTTTTCTATAATCAGCGCTGCCTATCCAAAAATATGGTACCCCTCTAGGATCAACTGATTTTATAACATGATCTTCTCCAGCTCTGAATCCTTGACGTGTTATCCTAAAACCTTTTATTTCACTTATATCTTTAACAGCAGGGAAATTTACATTTAACAAAATTTCTTTCGGAAAACTATATTTCTCCAAAATAATTTTTATAATATCCAAGCCATATTTTTTTGAGATCTCCCAATTCACCGTTCCATCATGGAACATCTCTTGGCTGAAAGCAATTGCGGGAATCCCGAGTAACCTTGCTTCCATTGCAGCTGCGACGGTTCCAGAATACGTTATATCTTCAGCTAAATTTGTATCAAAGTTTATGCCACTTAACATTATATCGGGCTTTTTCTCCATAATATGCCTTATTGCCATAACCACACTATCGGTGGGGGTACCGCTTACTGAAAAATGCTTAGCCCCATGAATTTCAAGCCGAAGTGGAGTTTTTAGAGTCAGCGAATGCCCGGCTCCACTCATATTAGATCCCGGAGCAACAACATACACATCATCCGATATCTGTCTTGCAATTTCTTCTAGAGCAACTATCCCTGGGGCCCCTATCCCATCATCATTACTAATCAAAATCTTCATAATTTTCAAACATCCAAAATATACCTAATAACAAGATTCAGTCTTTTTAGACCTTCATATGTTATTATAACCCTTCTATCCTTACAAATTATATACGAATTCTTTTCCAGTTTTGTTATTTTTTGAATATCATTAATAAACTTCTCGTCTATTCCACATAACGTTGATCGCAACCCCATTATAATCTTCTCCTTAATGACTTCTTGTTCCGTAAGTTTCGTTACTATTTGTTCGGTACCTACCTGCTCAATCGCAATTTTAGTAGCATCATCCACTGTTACTCTACTATGAGCACCATCTCCAACACCATAATAATCCTCGTATCGCCAATATGAGAGGTTGCTCCTGCCATAGAATCCATTTTTAGCAAAATTTGAAACCTCATACATTTCAAAGCCATTTTTATCAAGTATGTCATGTGTTATATCCAAAAATTCATCAGTATCTATTGGTTTTTTCTTGTTACCACTTTCTATATCCATACTGAGTTTCGTATTTTTTTCGAGTATTAATTCGTAGCAGGAAATATGTTGAATATTATTAAAAATATAAATGGTTTCTGTAAGTTCCTTCTTCCATTCACTCGTTGTTTGTCCTGGTCTGTTGTATATTAAATCTACAGATACATTATCGAAAATAGAAGCCATAAGCTTAACACACTCTATGGCTTCACGCGCTGTATGTGATCTTCGTCCTATTGACTGCAGTCCATCGTCGTATATTGACTGTACACCAATAGATATTCTATTAACCCCTACCTCCTTGAATGCCAAAGCCTTATGGATATCTAACGTTCGCGGATTTGCCTCGAGGGTTATTTCAGCATTATTGCATACACTAAATCTAGTTTTAATATATTGAACAAGTTCGTAAACAAAATATTGAGATAGTAAAGATGGAGTTCCTCCTCCAAAATAAATACTGGTTATGTTTTTGTTATATTTTGTATATATATCTATTTTTTGTTTGTATTCTTTTAAATACTGATCGAGATCTATCTCTTTTTGTACATAACTCTTAAAATCACAGTAATCACATTTCGACAAACAAAATGGCCAATGTATATAAAAAATAGACATAAGTTATGTTTTTTTAAAAAAATCTTGCAGTAATAATACTTCTGCCTCCTATAATTACCTTTTCCCCTCTTAATTGTACCTTTAAAACACCTGTTCTGCGTGAAGATTGAAACGCCAACATATCATTTTTGTTTAGAACTTTTCCCCAGTATGGGGCAAGTCTACAATGCGCTGAGCCACATACGGGGTCCTCATATAAACCAACCCTTGGAGCAAAATATCTTGAGCAAAAATCATATCCAGTAAAGCCAGAAGAGGTTAAAATCACCGCCCTTTTTTCAATTTTTTTTATCTCGTATGTATTTGGTACAGCTTTTTTTACGTTACTAGCTTTATTTAAAACAATTATATATACATTTTCATCTTCAAAAACATTTTCATAACCATTATCTATACCACTAAATATTTTTCTAAACTCAAAAGAAGGATTATTAACTATGGTAATCGGTTTTACGGGAAAAGACATATATATAAAATCATCATCAGCTTTATAAGCTTTTATAGATCCATTATTATGTATAAACTCTATGGGTTCGTTGGTATTGTTTTTAGTCATCATAATAACATGAGCAGCAGCGAGTGTCGCATGTCCACAAAGCGGGGCCTCATCCCTTGGGGAAAACCATCTGATTTTATACTTATTGTATCCTAGTTCTTTAACGTATGATATTTCTGACCAGTTATAATACGAAGCAATATCTTGCATCCGTTTTGCAGTAAAATCTGTGTCATCCTCCTTCATAACATAAACCCCAGCTGGATTTCCTCGAAAAGTCTCCAAAGTAAATGCATCAACTAAAAAAAACATAATTGCTGTGGAAAAATGTTCAAAATAGGCTTAGATTCTACACGAATTTCTCGAGAAAGTTTACAAAAATTGGTAGGGCAATTTTAGAACCATAAGCATTTTTCCCAATCGTTTTTGGAAGTTTGTATCCTGTAAAAATCCCAACTATTAAAGTCCTTTCGCCTTTTGTTACATATCCAATAAACCAGGCGTCTTTGAAATCATTACTACTACCAGTTTTTCCACCAACATCGATAATCCCTTCATATTTATCAAAGACATATGAAAGTCTACTACCTGCAGTACCATATTTTGCAGCATCTCTTAGCATATTTTTTATGGTATCTGCAGTTTTTTTGCAAACAATATTTTCTACCTTTTTCTGCCTTGTAAGTTCATCAAAAGAATTTTTATTCGCTAAGTTTTTCTGATTACAGGAAATACTCTTTATAAACCTAGGACAGACCATATCCCCTTCATTTAAAAACACTGAAAAAGCGGAAGTAATTTGTAGTAAAGTGACCTCACATGCTCCTAAGACATAGGATATATTAAAATTTTTATCAGTTAATCTAAATTTTTGAAGAGTTTTTGAAACATTTTGTGCACCAGTTTTTTGAGCAAGATTTATTGTCGCCAAGTTTCTTGAGTATATAAGACCATCTCTCATAGACATTTTTCCATAAACTTTCTTATTATGATTTTTAGGGGAATAAAATTTTCCATTTCCGAGTTTTAATACAACCGGTTTATCTTCAATTTCGTCATACTCTTCCATCCCATATTCAAGAGCTGAAGCATATATAAATGGCTTGATCGCAGATCCAGGTTGGCGGTATGCCTGCGTTACACAGTTAAAATGGTTAATGTCAAAGCTATACCCGCCAGACATAGCAAGAATATCCCCGCTTTTGGCATCCATAACAACGATTGCTCCGCTACAAGATGGCTCCTGATAGATTTCGTATTTATTATTTTCGCATTCTCTGCAAAAAACCTTATCACCGAGATTTATTTCATAATTGAGTAAATTTTCTATTTCTAATTTTTTTCCAACCGAATCCTCCCCAAAAAACTTACCTTTAGAGATTTTTTGAACAACTACTGGGAAAATACGGTTTACCGTGCGAGGGATATTTTGTTCAATAGTCTTGAGATTGTCCTCTGTATCGAGAGCTCCATTCCAAGAATTGTATTCTTTTTCATGATTTATCAGCCCATCTTCTAGACATTTTTGAGCAATTTTTTGCAAATTACTGTCCATAGTTGTAACTACGTTATATCCACCGTTGAAAAACTCCGCTTCCGAAAATTTTTCAGAAAATATTCTGTATATTTCTTCCGCAAAATATGGCGCTAAAATTTTGTTTTTTCTGATTTTTAAAGATATTGGTTTTGATATAGATCTTAAAAACTCCTCCTTTGTAATGTAGCCAAAATTATGCATTTCTGAGAGAATTGCGTTCCTTTTTAAGAGAATTTTTGTGTTTTTCTTTAGTTTTCCTCCATTGGTATAGGCAGATGGAGCGCTTGGAAGAGAAGCCAAAAAAGCAGCTTCCTCTGGATTTGCATTATTTATATTCTTTCCAAAATAATAATCATATGCCTCAGCAATACCATAAGCACCGTTCCCCAGATAAATATGGTTGAGGTAAATTTCTAGAATTTTATCCTTACTTATAGAATTTTCTATTCTAAACGCCATTATTGCTTCCCTAATCTTTCTTGATATAGTTTTTTTATTCCCTACAAGAATATTCTTTGCAACCTGCTGGGTTATAGTCGAGCCACCAGCTGGTCTTCTATCCCACATTTTTTTTGTCGTATTTTCAACAATTGCCCTCAGTAAGCTCTGTATGCTAATTCCAGAGTGATTATAGAATTCTTTATCTTCAGCAATCAAAAAAGCTTGTTTTACAACAGTTGGAACCCTATTTAACGATATAACGACACGATGCTCGTTTGCGTATTCCTCTATAAGCTTGTTGTTAGATGAATATATTTTCGATGTAGCAGGGGGGGAGTATTTAAGCAATGTAAGTTCGCTTGGAAGGGATCTCCCATAATAAAAAAACACAAGCATTGCACACATGCACACAACAAAAGCTAAACTCAAAAAATAGAAAAATATGCGCGCAAAAACTTTCTTAAACACAATAAAAACTACTCACAACTACATTCTTTATACTTTTTTCCTAGTAATTCTTCATCACATTTCGGACAAAACTGATGTTCTCCCTGCAAATATCCATGTTTTGGACATACTGAAAAAGTTGGTGTGATTGTCAGATACGGAATTCTGTAGCGTGTTAGGCATTTACGAATAAGATTCTTACAAACAGATGCATCTGAAATACGCTCATTCATATAGAGGTGTACAACGGTTCCCCCTGTATACCTTCTTTGCAATTCTTCCTGGTGATCCAGAGCTTCGAAGAGATCATCAGTATACCCCACAGGAAGTTGTGTCGAATTAGTGTAATACGGAGCTTCCTTTGGGCCTGATTGAATAATATCTGGATATCTCTTAGCATCCTCTTTCGCAAATCTATACATACATCCCTCTGCTGGAGTTGCTTCAAGATTATAAAGATGCCCCGTTGTTTCTTGAAATTCAACAAGTTTTTCTCTTATGTGATCGAGAAGATCAACCGCCATTTTCTTACCATTCTTTGTTGTTATATCTTCTCCATCACCCGTAAAATTTTTTACCATTTCGTTGCATCCATTAACTCCTATCGTTGAAAAATGGTTCTTAAACGTTCCAAGATAGCGCTTAGAAAACGGATACAAGCCACTTTCCATAAACCTTGTAATTACCTTTCTTTTGGTTTCAAGGCTATCCCTCGCTGTCTCCATCAGATCGTCCAAATGATCATATAAATCCTCTTTGTTCCCCTTATGGAGATATCCAAGCCTTGCGCAATTAATCGTTACAACACCTATCGACCCCGTTTGTTCTGCTGATCCAAAAAGGCTATTCCCTCTTTTTAGAAGTTCCCGAAGATCAAGTTGAAGCCTGCAGCACATGGAGCGAATCATATTTGGAGAAAGATCTGAATTTATAAAATTCTGAAAATATGGAATACCGTATTTAGCTGTCATTTCAAACATAAGATCCACATTTTCTCCTTCCCAATCAAAATCCTTTACGAGATTGTAAGTAGGTATCGGGAAGGTAAACACCCTCCCCTTCGCATCTCCTTTCGTCATGACTTCTATATACGCCTTGTTTATCATATTGATTTCTTTCTGTAAATCGCCATACACAAAATCCATTTCTTTCCCAGCAATTATAGGATGCTCCTGGGCAAGATCTTCTGGGCAAATCCAGTCGAATGTCAAATTAGTGAAAGGAGTTTGTGTCCCCCACCTTGTTGGAACATTTAAATTATATACAAAGGACTGCATCTCCTGAGAAACTTGTTCATATGACAAGTTATCTATTCTGATAAACGGTGCCATATATGTATCAAATGAACTAAATGCCTGAGCTCCAGCCCATTCATTCTGAAGAGTTCCTAAAAAATTTACAGTTTGCATAAAAGCTGTTGATAAATGTTTCGGGGGAAAAGATTCTGCTTTTCCTCCTACACCGTTAAAGCCCTCCTGAATAAGCATTTTTAAAGACCATCCAGCACAGTAGCCTGAAAGCATATCAAGATCATGGATATGGAAAAATCCATTTTTGTGCGCTGCGGCTATTTGAGGGGTATAAACTCTGTTTAACCAGTAATTTGCAATAATTTTGCCTGAAAGATTGAGAATAAGTCCACCAAGGGAATATCCTGAATTAGCATTTGCCTTTACCCTCCAGTCTATCTGATCAATATACTGATCAACAGAGCTTACCGCATCGACCATCGCTGCGTCGGCAAATCTTCTTTTGGCATGTTCATCTCTGTATACTATAAATGCTTTTGCGGTTTCCACATAATTCTTCTCTATAAAAATTTGTTCTATAGTATCCTGAACATCTTCAACAGAGGGGGGGTTTTTAGTAAATTTTTTCTCAAGGTTTTGACGTACTATTTCCGCTAGAAAACCTGATTCTGAAAATCCAAATTCCGCAGTTGTTTTCGCAGCATTGTATATAGCATCCGTTATTTTACTAAGTTGAAATTCGGTATACACACCATTTCTTTTAACTATATATTGAATTGGGTGATTTATTGCCATATATTATCTCCTTTTTTTAGATTATATTATTATTGTTTTTTTGTTCTTCAAGTTTAACGAGTATTCTGTGATCTTGTTGCGACCATTTTATATCCCATCCCCTTGTGAAACTGGAGATAACATTTTCTTGATGATTTTTTATGGTCAACAATCAAGCTCTCCTCTATCTTTTAACAACTTTATCGTGTTTTTTACCCCATATAGACTTATAAATGAGCCCATCTTAGGGCCATTATTAGTTCCAAACAGGATTTCATAAAGCAAAACGAAGCACTGTTTCACATCATCTTTGTAATATTTTTTCCCCATATCAAATATTATAGTTTGAAGTTCTTCAGCATTTTGGTCTTCTCTAAAATTTTCAACTAGTTCTCTTAATATTTGTTTTTCAATATCATTAGGTTTTTTGTAAAACCTTTTGCCTTCTACAAAATCTTTATAATATTTAACAGCATATCTCGCCAATTTTTCCAAAAAATTCACAGTTTCTTTTGAATAATCGTATTTTTCAGCATATTTTTCTATAAAACCAAACAGAATTTTAGAATCGCTAGTACTGCATGCCTCTACTAAATTTAATAGCATAGAAAATTTTAAACAATTTTTATAGTGAGGAGGTGGGCCATTGTGTATATGAAATACTGCGCTATCCATTCTCTTGTTATCATCATCCGTTTCGTAAAATTTATTCACAGAATCAATATAATCATCCATAGCGTTTGGGATAACATCAAAAAATAGTCTCTTAGCGCGCTTTGGAGATTGGTACATATAATAGCTAAGACTTTCCTCAGGAGCATATTTCAACCAATCTTCCATAGATAGGCCATTTCCCTTCGATTTTGAGATTTTTTTAGCTTCTTCATCGAGAAAAAGTTCGTAGCTTAAGCATTCTGGTGAATCCCCCCCTATTACCCTGCAAATGCTACTCGAAAGCTTAACGGAATCAATAAGATCCTTCCCTGACATTTCATAATCAACGCCAAGAGCTGCCCAGCGCATCCCCCAATCCACTTTCCATTGAAGTTTGCAATGACCATCTAAAATCGAAGTACATTCAAGGGATCCAGTTTCTGGATCTTCATAAACTACACTACTTTCTTGTAATTTAATTTCCTTTATTGGGACTTGCAAAACTTTCCCCGTTTTCCTGCATATAGGAAGAAATGGACTGTAAGTTTTTTGACGCTCTTCTCGAAGAGAAGGAATCATAATTTCCATAATTTTTTCATAGTTTTCTAAAATTTTTACTAGAGCATTATTGAAGTTTCCGCTCTTATAAATTTCCGTCGAGCTTTTGAATTCATATTCAAAACCAAATGAATCTAAAAATCCGCAAAGCATAGCATTATTGTGTTCGGCAAAACTACCATATTTTTCGAATGGATCAGGAATTGAAGTTAGTGGCTTTTCTAGATTTTCTTGCAACAAACTCTGATTTGGAACATTAGTGGGAACCTTTCGCAAACCATCCATATCATCAGAAAAGGCAAAGAGTTTGCAAGGAATTTCAGGTGCAATCCTTCTAAACGCATGCATAACCATCGTTGTTCGAAGAACTTCTCCAAACGTCCCAATATGCGGAAGTCCTGAAGGGCCATAGCCGGTTTCAAATAAAACATATCCTTTGTTATTATGATTAATTCTATTTATTCTTTTATAAACTTTTTGAGCTTCTTCAAATGGCCAGGATTTTAAACTATTATTGTATTTATACATTATAATTATTTATGAATTTCATCTATAAATTTAACCTTTATTATAAAGCCCCACTTCGAAAAGGCAATCATTTTAAAAGTTTTCCTATAATTTCATATCCAATAAACTCAGTTGCTTTATCTATAAATTAATCACAGATTCAAATCCCTAAAACAGTGAATTCATTTGTTTACGTAAGTAAAATCTATTACCACCTCCCTAAAAACATTAATTTATAGCCGAAATAGCTTTATGGCTCCCATTTAAACTATACTTGTTCTAGTTAAAAATGAGTGATTTTTTTAACCTATACTTTATTAACTCGGTAACCAAGTTGGTATAAATACAAAAGTCTCAATTATTCAGGAGAAAATGACTTCAAAAATTACTTGGTTTTCGAGTTAAACAACTATATATCCCCTCTGAAATTACAAGGGTTTTGACATTTTCGTTAAAACTAATGTCAAGTGAATTAATTACATATAGCTGAACAAAACACTTAAGATGCACAAATAGCTATGGTCCTATATGTTTTTTGATTGTTATTATTGCATTTTTTTCAATACTATACTTCAATATCAAGGCAGAGCCAATAGTCGTTAATATATATATCAGATATAAAACAAAAGAATTAAAAATAAAACTCTCTGCTAAATAGTTAATTAAGCTAAGTGGTAGAATTTTGATATAGAATAGTGAGCTGAATTTCCAAGTTATCTTCTTAAAATTTGTTTGTAATTCAAAATTTTTGTACTTCTTGGTAAACACTTTTCTCAATATTGATTGAAGAGTCAAAAAATAGATTATCTCAAAAATAAATCGATCAATAATTGTAGGAAAAGACTCTTTATGCACTGCATATAATATACCTGCTGGTATACACGTATATGCAAACCCCCAAAGCATAAATCTTGTGCAATAGTATATTACTGGGATCCAATTATTTTTTAACTTAATCATTTTATTGAAAAAATAAATTAGTTTATTATAACTTATAATATACAATATTATTTTTAAATATTCAAATATTGATTTTAATATTGTTTATGTTTTTATCTCCTTCTAAGACAAAACTCTAGAGTAAAAACTAATTTACTTAAAAAATTTCATCCCTTTTTTGAAAACAGACTAAGATTAAAGGGAGTGAGGCATAAATGTCTTGGTACAAACAAATTTAAAAAAATTGTCTATTTCTCGATTCCCTACTTATTTGCTCTGTGCTAGAATATAATTATGTGGTTTTTGGAGCGCATGGAGAAGGTATAAATGATGCTTTTGAAAAAAGGAATATTGTTTGCAATGATCTTGAGTTCTTTTTCGTTGTTTGCAGAAGATGGTGAAGATGGTTATTCCAAAGGAAGCGGGGGATCGGTTTCATCCGTAACTGGATTTTATGTCGGTGTCGATGCTGGAGCAAGTCATTTAAAAAATACTTTTTCTCTTAAAGATTCCAAAGATAAAGAAGGAAAAGCAACCGAAAAAGCAGATTCTGACACGGGGATGCTGGGGGATATTTTCTGTGGATACGGAGTTCAACTCGGTAGATTTGTGTTCACCGGAGAGGGGCTTATGGCAACGGAGACTGCAAAACCTGTAACAACAAAATCTGTAACAGAAATTTCTTCAAAAGATGGAGAAAACGAAGAAAAAGATAAAATTTCGCAACAGAGGAAATATAGTTTTGGTTTTGTTCCAAAAGTAGGTTTCAGGGTTACTAACGGATTAACTGTATATGTTAATTGCGGTACCATTGTTGCTAAATACTTGCTTGGAGATGAAAAAACTAGTGATAACAAAGACAATAAAACCGATAATCAGAAAAAAAGCGACATAAAGCCATCTCTTCTTGTTGGGCTCACTTTGGAATACAATTTTGGTTCGTTCTTTGTTAAGGGAGAAGGAAACAAGCTTTTTAAGAAATCTATAATAGAGGAGGAAGCTGATAAGTTAGAGTCAGACTCCTACATATTCAAGATTGGTGCTGGATATCGTTTTTAGCAAGAAAGGAATTTATTAAATGCCTCTAAGGTGCGTGTCTTGTGGTTTATGTTCGTGTACATTTGGGGCGGCTCCAATGCCTCTCAATATACTTCCTGTTAATAGGGTACTGGCAGGTGGAATGCCCCTCGGAAATATAATGGATTTTGCCCCTCTTCTTAACGTTATGCCTTTTGTAACTTGCAAAGCTCCAACACATCCACTTGTTATTTTAACTGGGGTTGCGCCGTGTATTCCCGTTACTTCTCCATGGATACCAACAACTCCAAACGTTCTTGTTGGTATTGCTCCTGTTTTAAATATGGGGGATCAAACCATATGTTGTATGTGGGGGGGGATGATAAGCATAAACATGTCTGGACAATTTACAGTTATGTAAAATATACTCGTTTTAGCTAACTTTTAGACAAACGCAAATACCCACTTAATTAAGGGGCGTAAAGACTATTCACATCACCTTTTATAGAAGTAATGGGAATTATTGTCATTTTATCGTTCATTTTAAGTACTGCAAATCCACTTTTTTGCGACAGTGATGTGATGTTTCTGCCCAAAATAAGAGATTCTCCACATAAAAGGATGTCTAAATCTGGCTCTGATTCTTCTGGGAATATTGTTTTTTTATTTAGAACGGACGACATGAGTTGAATAGTAGGATTGTTTAGAATCACTAATTCTCCTTCGTATATCAATTTTTTATAACTGTCATACGTAACAGCCGGATCATAATCTCTTATCTCTTTCTCTTGTATTGGATTTTCGAAATAATCCTCAAAGTACTTATCTAGCGTTTTAACTTCGAAAACTGGTGGTGAAAAAAAGCAAAATGGTATCGTCATGCCAGGTAATTTTTTCATACTGTAAATTCTATAGTGGGTAGTTTCCCAAAAGTCATCAGATACATCTGATGGAAATGAGATAGGAGGCAGATAATTTTCAACAAGAACACAAGGGTGGGATACTCCTTCTGGCAGGAGCGGGGCTGAAGAATGTACGGCACAATTAAGAATAATAACACTAAGCAGTGTATAAATTGATGATCTTACTGACATATAAGTAACAAAATGACTTACAAACGATATAGTGCATATTTTATTATAAAAAACAACAAAATACAATACTTTTATTTTTAATCCTATGACATAATTATATCAATAATACCTAAAGCAGTATTGATAACATATTAGTTTTTTAAGCCATACTCCTCAGAATTACACGGGAGTTAGCATTTTTGTTGATTCTCAAGTCAATTAGCACAGCTATATTATCTAGTGCAAACAGGTATAAAATTGATTTACTCGACAACCAAACTGGTACAAACGCAAATACCCACTTAATCCCAGACAGCTTTGAAAAAGATAACCTAGAACTAACTAGAAATCGAGTAATAAAAACAATTCACTTCGTGAAGAATTCTAGGCCATCTTACAGCTTTCTTCATATGTTTCAAAAACATCATCTATTGTCCCTTTAAACGAAAACATTGTTTCTGGAATATGATCTGTTTTCCCATCAATTATAGCGCGGAATCCCTTAATTGTGTCCTTAAGATTAACAAATACCCCTTTTCTACCTGTAAAATTTTCGGCTGCCTGGAATGATTGTGAAAGAAATTGTCTAATTTTTCTCGCTCTACTTACTATCAATTTATCATCGTCGGAAAGCTCATCTATACCTATGATTGCGATCATATCTTGTAAAGATTTAAATGTTTGTAAAATATATTGAACATCGCGAGCTACCGAATAATGTTCCTCTCCGATAATATCTGGATCCATGAGTCTTGAAGTTGATCCAAGCGGGTCAACAGAAGGAAATATTCCATACGAAGAAATCTGACGGCTTAGGACTGTTGTTGCGTCTAGGTGTATAAAAGAAGTGACCGCCGAAGGGTCGGTTATATCATCCGCCGGAACGTATATCGCCTGGATGCTTGTGATTGAGCCGTTAATTGTTGAAGTAATCCTTTCTTGAAGAGCCCCCATTTCGCTCGCTAAGGTTGGCTGGTATCCCGCAGCAGATGGAATCCTTCCCAGAAGTGTTGAAATTTCAGATCCAGCTTGGGTAAATCTAAAAATATTATCTATAAAAAAGAGGACATTTCTTCCTTCTATATCACGAAAATATTCTGCAATTGTTAGCCCAGTTAAGGCAATTCTTGCCCTTGCCCCAGGAGATTCATTCATTTGGCCATACACTAACGCAGCCTTTGAACCTTCTACCCCCGGTCTTTTATTTACTCCCGAAGCTATCATTTCTTCGAAAAGATCCGTTCCTTCCCTAGTTCTTTCACCAACTCCTGCAAAGACAGAGTATCCCCCATGCTTTTTAGCAATATTATTAATAAGTTCCATTATAAGGACTGTTTTTCCAACCCCTGCCCCTCCAAAGAGCCCTATTTTTCCTCCTCTTAAATATGGAGTCAGTAGGTCTATAACTTTAATCCCAGTAACTAAAATATCTGTTGATGTAGATTGTTTAAAAAATTCTGGTGCCTCCTTGTGGATTGGCATGCGAACATTTGCCTTAAGTTCCGGTCCCTTGTCTATGGGCTCTCCAGTTACATTAAGAACACGGCCTAATGTTTGAACCCCAACTGGGACGGTGATAGGGGATTTTGTATTAACAACTTTCATTCCTCGAGCGATACCTTCTGTTGAAGACATTGCGATTGTTCTAACTATGTGCTCTCCAATATGCTGAAGAACTTCTAGTGTTATAATTTTATTATCACCATCTAAATCACCAAGATCGAGATGCAGTGCGTGTGAAATCGACGGAAGGATTCCATCGAAATGGATATCAACAACAGCTCCAATAACCTGAATAACTACTCCAGTATCAGAAACATCGTTAGATTTTCTACGTTTTATGATAACTTTTTTAGTTGTAACTTTCTTATGCATAAAAATTTACGTTAGAATCGCATATAATTATCATTTTACAGCATATTTTAAGAAAGATTCCTGTTTTATGTAAAAAATATACTCTTAGCCAGCATTTTTAAGGGGAATACTACTAGAACCTACTTGATAAAACAATTCGATATAAAAACATACACAGTTTTAGCAAATCTAATTAAAAAAAAATTAACCTTTTGTTAATCTTAGAAAAATATAAACGTATTCCCCCTGCAATTCCAATGGCTACAGCCTAGGAAAAACATCCTGCTGTTGCTCATCATAACGCTGGAGTGAGATACACTCGCTCTAGTTAGTAAGGGGAATTTTTAAGCTATATTCCTTGAAATCACATGGGTTTTGATGTCTTTGTTAATACTAATATCAATTAAAACAGTTATACTCATTCTAGTTGGCAATGGATTAATTTTTTAAAATATATTCCTTGAAATCACATGGGATTGGCATTTTTGTTAATACTGAAGTCAACTAGCACAACTATAATAAAAAATTCAACTTCTCATTATGTTTTGGGATATATGTTATCTTTGATAAGTAACTAGCAATTGCGATTAACACAGCAATATAGCGCCTTTAAAATAAAATCTGTTTGACGAGTATTATAAAATTATGCACAATGATACCTACTTGTGGGTATTATTGGCCTTAAGTATGGCGGGTGTAGCTCAGTTGGTTAGAGCGCCAGATTGTGGCTCTGGAGGTCGTCGGTTCAATTCCGATCACTCGCCCCATTTGTTGTTTTAGGTGTAATAAAGCCGATTTAGCTCAGCTGGTAGAGCAACTGATTTGTAATCAGTAGGTCGGGGGTTCAAGTCCCTCAATCGGCACCATGGGGGATATAAATCAAAAATTTTATTTTCCAAGTGAACGTTCCTGTATAAAAACCGATAATTTTAGCCATGCTTATACACTTATAGCTGTTTTACTTAACTTCAGTGTTAACAAAAATACCAAAAACTCCTGTAATTCCAAAGAATATAGCTTTAAAAAAAATCCCCCATTGCAGACTAGAATGAGTATAACTCTCAGATAAATACAAAAACCTCTTCAATTCCGGAGAATGTGCCTATAAAATTAACTCCTATTGCTAACACTGAGAAAGCATAAAAAAAAACTCAATGATTCGGGGAAAAATGATTTCAAAAATTATACTTGTTCCAGTTAACATTGATATCGACAAATGTACTAAAACATCAATATTTCTGGGGATAGGTTTTAAAAAAATCATCTTTTCGCTAACTGGAGAGAGTATAGTTTTAAAAATCACTCCGTTGCTAACTAGAATGAGTATAAATTTCACAAATCAATAATTTTTTTGACAAAATTCAACGTAATTTCATTTTTTCTATCCAAATTTTCCTCAATTTTGCTCATCAAATGCATTATTGCTTCGTATGAACGTTCCATATTATTAATAATATAACCAATCGCAGAATCACTTATTCTTAGACCCCGTTGTTTAAGTATCTGCCTTATTATCCCTAATATAGCCTCTTCATTTGGTCTTTGTATATTTAACATACTGATCGTGAATATGCGAGACTTAAGATCTACAAGTTTTATATTCCATTTAATTGGAGGGTTTTTTGCTGTAAGAAGGAGATAAGCATTGTTCTCCTTAATAGAATTATATATAAAAAACAGTAAAATATCATCGTCTACTTCATCTATGTCATCAAGTACAAAATATTTATTTTTCTCAGGTGATATTTCAAACCATGTATCACTGATGCTATTAGCAGTTAAAAAAGTAGCATCCATCCGTTTTGCCCAAATCCAAGCCAAATTAGTTTTTCCTGAACCACTTTCCCCAATAATACAGGCAAAATTTTCGTTTATCTTTAGTGGCCACTTGGAAAGCCATTCAAAAGCATACCTATTACACTTTGTGACTACAAATTCATCCAGTTTATAGGATAAACTCCAGGACATTGGAAGTGTATTTTGCTTATACAACATTGTTAGCACAGCTTAGTTTTATCAGGATGGTATCGTAACCGTCATCCCATGGGCTGAATCTGAAACTATAACCTGGCAAGCCAATCTGGAATTTGAGGAAAAATTTGGAAAAATATCAAAAATATCCAGCTCTTCATCCGTTGGGGGATTAATTTTATTCAAATAACTCTCCTCCACAAGAATATGGCATGTTCCACACACTCCGGCTCCACTGCATCCCCCAAAAAGTTTTATACCATTTTTGTGGGCAGTTTCGAGAAGAGTATCCCCGACTTCCGCCACAGCTTCTGTTATTTTTCCAGCTCTATTAAAAATAATTTTTATACTCATAAAAGTTTACTCCCTTGATAGTTTAGCGATTACAAAATCCAATTCAGCTTCTGAAGAAAGCCCAAGAACCACAGGGCTTTTTGCCACTATTTTGGCAAAATTTTTATAAGTTTTGTTTCGAATCATTTTTATAGTAGATTTTGTAGTCCCAATAAGATTGCATATATCAGACTCTGGCATCTCCGGGTAATACTTAATAATCCAAGCTATAGCATCCGGTTTATCCTG
Source organism: Holosporales bacterium (assembly GCA_031269095.1). Taxonomy (GTDB): domain Bacteria; phylum Pseudomonadota; class Alphaproteobacteria; order RUG11792; family RUG11792; genus JAIRWI01. The sequence goes on along the minus strand of JAIRWI010000048.1, from coordinate 22,497 downwards.
CCGTTTCGAACGGGGGGTGTATTTTGCAGACGTACGCTTGCTTCGTATTTCCTCTAAATGCGGATTAAAATTTAACTTTAGGCTTGTCTGTGGATCAGCTTCGCACCTTTTTATTTCTTCCATTGTTAATTGCGAAGAAACGATAGGATCAAATCCTATCATACAAGATTCAGTTTCTCCGTCTGCTATTGACTCAACTTCAAGCATATGAAGTCCACAAAAGTCAGCGATTTGAGCAAATGTTAATGAAGTATGTTCAACAAGCCAAATAGCAGTTGCTCTTGGCATAAGCGGTAAATTCATATTTGCTCCTTAATTACGGAAGAAAGCGAAACCTACACACATATTACAAAAAACAACCCAATAATTCAATTTGTTAGTGTTTATTCTCTCATGAGAAAGGTTTTCCCTCCTTTCGTTTAAATAATTTTTATTTTATGAGTTCTTACAAAAACAATTGACGAAACTGAAAGCAAAACAAATGATATAATAAGAAGTGGATAAATATTGAGCCATGCATCGTGTAGAGTCATGTTTTTTATCATAATCCCTTTAACCAGTCTATTTGCATAAACAATAGGATTACACTTCGCAAATAATCTAAAAAACGAATTGGTAATTCCCTCAACTGGACTTGCTATACCAGATAAACTCATAATGGGCAGTAGAAGGACGAACATCCCAAGACTTGCCTGCTGTTGTGTATTTGCGAAAGCTGAAACAAGAACCCCAACCCCCACGACGGCAATAACATACACCAGCATAGATATGAACATAAGCAAAATACTACCTCGAATGGGCACACTGTAAACATAATGTGCAAAAAACATCACAAAAAATCCCATAAACATGCTTATCATGATACCAGGCATAATCTTCCCTAGAAGAATACCAAAAGGACTAATTGGTGTAACTAAAAGCTGATCAAATGTTCCAACCTCTTTTTCCCTAGCAATCGCCAAAGCAACAATCGATATAGCTTGGCTAGCAATTAGCATACATATTAAATTAGTCACTGAAAACCATACAGGATCCTTGTTTGGGTTATACCACGTCCTCATATTAACTCCAGAAACTTTGTTATTGGAAATCATTTTTAAAATATATCCCTGAGCAATAACTGCTGAATTTGTACGTCTTCCATCAGTTACGATCTGTATATCGGTTTTCCCTCCAGAATAAATATTTTTCGAAAAAGATTCAGGAAATATAATCCCAATAAACGCTTTTTCTGTATTAATGCATTTATTAAAATCTTTTTGATTATGGACATAATAGGTATCTTTAAACGTATTGGTACTAACAATCCTTTCTAGGATATTTGTACTATGCACCCCTGCATCATTATTAAGTACAACGATTGATGTGTTTTCAACATCCTTTGTAGTCGCAAAAACAAAAAGAGTTAAAAAAATAATAATTGGAGCGAAAATCATCCCAGCACTCTTTGGTTCGCGAAGCATATCGTGCATTTCTTTGATAATTAACGATCTAACTCCATATAACATACATATAACTTTCTATTTTCAGTTATTTCGCTATTTTACACTGAAATTCAATAAATGTTAATCAGTTTTAAATATACTCGTTCTAGTTGGCAATAAGTTAATTTTTTTAAATATATTTCAAGGAATTGTATGGATTTAGCATTTTTGTTGATCTCCTCAAGTCAACTATACTCTCTCCAGTTAGCAAAGAGATAATTTTTCAAAAAAACTTATCCCAAGAATTACTGATATTTTAGATACATTTGTCGATGTCAATGTTAACTGGAACAACTATAGTATGGGCATAAAACAGAGTCCTAAAAACAGAATCTAAAAACGCATTTCCTGAAAAAAATACAGCCCATACGAAAATAACGTTATTCACTAAAGAATGAATAACGTTATTCTGCGTAATATCTTTATTTATATACTAAGCGATTTTGAGTCCGCCAGTTCTTTTGCGCCCGGTACTACCAAGCCCTGTTGTTTTTGCTATGTCACTTCTTCTTTTTGCATAATTTGGTGAAACCGCTGGATAATCTATGGGGAGAGCCCATCTTTCTTTATATTGCTCAATGCTCATATTATATACCGTATTCAAATGCCTTTTTAACATCTGAAGCTTTTTTCCATCTTCCAAGCAGATTATATAATCATCGTGGATCGATTCTTCAACTGGAACGGCAGGTGTTAGAGCTGGTCTATGTTTAATATTGTTAGCATCTCTACCAATTTCAGCAACTGTATTAAACACTTTTTTCATTATAACTGGGATATCTTCCGCTGAAACATTATTTCCAGCTAGATACGCAGATGATATTTCTGTAACATATGCCATTATTTCTTGTGGTGTCAAATTTTCTGACATTACTTCTGTCTCCAAAAAACTAAAAGAACTAAACCTTAGAGAACATTATACAGTATTTTTAGACTAGAAAAAAGAAAAAATTATAATAATTACACTTTTTTTACAACTATAGAGAAACATAGACCCCAATATCGAAATTTATTTCGAGAATTTTATTTTTTTTAAAAGAAACGAAGAAATAATATAGAAGAACTATACAAAATTCGCTAAATTGTACTAATTTTTTACTACTTCTATTGGCATAATTGCAAATAACATATCCTGTCCAGTTTTTTCTGATGGTTCGATAATTGTTGAGGAAGAACTCTCTGCAAGTAAAAACTTCACCTCTTTTGTTTCTATCTTTTCAAGAATCTCCATTAAATATTTTCCATTGAAGCAAATAGTCATAGGTTCGAACGCATTAAAAGACGCCTCTACTTCTTCGGTTGCAGAACCAAGTTCTCTACTTACTCCATTTAATATAAGTTTATCACTTTGAATATCTAGCCTTATTGAATTAGTACTATCCATGACTACGGTACTCACCCTATCTATTGCGTCAATAAAATCTTCAGTATTTACTAAAAGTATTTTATCGTTTGATACTTCGAGAGCGCTCTTATATTCTGGGAAAGTTCCATTAATAAGTCTGCTCGAAAACTCTGTATTTATACTGTCATCACTTAATTGGAAACAGATTCTTGTATCGGAAATCGAAAGACATACTTCATCAGCCGCAGTATCTTCGATCAGTTTTAATATTTCTCCCACAGTTTTTTTAGATACTATAATAGACGGCATACTTTGAGATTCATTTGGAGCTAAGACACTAACGCAAGAGATCCTAAAAAGATCAGTGGCAACAAAGCGCAATTTATTTACCCCGAGATCATTCTCATAATGCATGTTAATTCCATTTAAGTGAAACCTGGTGTTGTCCTGAAGCATAGCAACTTTCGCAATATTTATAGATTTTTTAAGAACCTCAGAATTTAATAAAAATTTAACGTCGTAAGTTGCATCAATAATAGGGGGAAAATTATCCTTGTTCATATAGTGTATATCAAAACTAGAATTATTTGAGATTATCACTACAGATCCTTTGGCTTCATCAAAAGACACAGTAATTTTTGAATTATTTTTCATTTTTTTGGTTATATCATACAAGAGGTTGGCTGCGACACAATATATTCCGGATTGTTCCACTTCTGCCTTTACCACATCAACAATCGTCAAGTCCATATTTGTAGAAGTGATCTTAATAGTATTGTCAACTGAAGACGATTCCATAAGAACGTACCCAAGAATTGGGACAGTCTGCTTTCGTTCGATTATACCGACAGCATGACTCATAACCTTTTCTAAAAGTTTTTTCTCTATAGTAAATTTCATAAAATCAATCTTCCTATATTCCTATACAATAGGACATTATAATATGTCATGAAGCAATTTTCACAGTTATTTTTAATAAGATACATTTTAAATTTTAGCAAAATTACCGAACACGATGGATATTGCTTTTATAAAATCGAGAAAATATTAAATTCTTTTTCGTTATCTCGTTTATATTTCTTCAAATTCAAAATTCCAGCTAAACTTTCCAAAGTTATTAGATTGATAATTTATAAGGTACATTTTTAATATTGGCCTAAACATAACGTATCCTCCTTCAATTTTTTCCAAAGAATTAGGTATGTGTTTTCTCGAAATCTCCACACCGTTCTTTTGTCTAAACGGTATTGTCGAATATATTTCATATACTTCTCCAATCTTTAAAAGATTTATAGCTGGAAAATCATTTGTTTCTATAAAACATCTGTATTTAATACCATCAATTTCTCCGGGGAAATCTATTTTTTCATTATTTATATTTCTTGTTATTTTAAAATCTGAAGCCGAATAAAATTCTATATTGGCATCGATTGAGCTTAGTAATAGTTCCTTTTCTTTTTCTATTTTTAAAATAAATTGCATATTTTTCATATTTTTTTCTCCTTTTTATAAAGCGTATATTAAAATTAACTAAAAATTTTTGTTTTTCTTTCGTATTCTATTCATCTAATCATTTGTTAAAAATCTCAATAAAAAACAAATAGAAGATGAAAAAATTCGGTATAAAAACTATATTTGATCAAAACCCCTGTAATTAAGTTTTTTTATTAATTCTGTTACTAAATTTTGTGTCTCTCTAGTTAATTTTAAAACTTATCCCCAGAATTACTTATGTTTTAGGTACATTTGTTGATACTAAAAGTCACGTAAATCACACTATAGTTTCTTAACCCGACAAACAAGTAATTTTTGAAATCATTTCCCCCCAAATCATCGAGGTTTTTGTGTTTATACCAGTTTGTTAATCGAGTTAACAAAACATATCCACCACCAGCGTTGACAATAGGTTAATTTTTCAAACTATAACTTTCAGAATTGTAGGTTTTTACGTTTAACCAAGTGTTAAAAGAACCGGATATAAGCACCTTTTTCTTTTTAAGAAACCTGTTCCCCCTATTTTTGGGATACCAGACCCGCTATGACGCTTTTCATTCTACGTCAATAAGATGATTATATCATAAAAAGTTTTTAAAAAAAAGTTAATTCTTAAAAGGGAGTCCTTTTGAGAGGAAAATAATCACGAAAAAATGGAGATATACTCGCTCTAGTTAGCAACGGGGTGGTTTTTATAAGCTATTTTCCACAAAATTATTAGAATTTGGGCATTTTTTTCTTAATACTAAAGTCAACTGGAACAACTATATCATTTAGGTTGAGAATCTGAATCAAACTGGGCTATATGTATTTTAAGGTGCTTTATTCTCAAATTGAGAATATCCAACAAAGCACCATAATAGTTATATGGATAAGACCTCATGTATATAAAAGAATTTTCGGATCCGTATTTTTCTGCAAAATTTTGAAAATTCTTCTGAGATTCATTCAAGGTGCCGATAGCAATTTCCGTTTCGCTCTGAGATATCGAACCACTCTCCATATTTTTTTTGTAAGTTTTTATAAATTTGTTATATACCTCATCAAGCTCTTTTAATTTTTTCTCATATTGATCTTTGTAGTAATTTCTTTCGAATTCAGCAAATACCATCTTTCCAGGAACATATTCTGAGTCATCTGGTTTTTTTAGACAATATTCAAATGCTTCGTTCTGATATTTATCGACCTGATAAATCGAACATCCAGATAATCCTAACGCTACCAAAAACAATAAGATCATCGAGAAATAGCCTTTTTAGTTATCCTAAAAACTATATAGCTAGTCTATCACGCAAGTACGATAATTTTGAAGTTAAAAAACATAAGAGAATCCAAAAACAGAGGGAGATATTAACAATTTTTTTATAAGTCAGATGGGGCGTACAAGTAATTCACTCTCCTGCTTAAGCCTTTTAAAAATTCATAAATCTCCTTGTTCTTATCGCTTGTTTCAAATTTACGTTCTTGGTCAATATATTTCTCAACTAATCCTTCTCCCTCATCTTGCTCATATTCTTTAAGAGTATGCGGAAAAGTTAGACGAACAGTTAGGTGTTGTGAACCATTTTCTAAGCGTTTATGTTCCATAGAAGAAGAAATGCCCGTCTCTTCTTCAGTTTCAATAGTTTTACTAGAGAGAATAATTTTTAGTAAATTTCTGGTAGTACTATTTGATATCCCCTCCGATATTTCTTCTAACTGTTCTTGATCTTCAGATATCATATCTCTAGCAATACCTTGTTTTATCGCCTCTAGCGGAGAAGACAATTCACTTACCCCTAAAATTTTCAATTTAGTTCGCTGTAAATGATCTTTTGCTGGCCACTGTATATTTCCAAATTTAGCAACAATGGTTTCTTCCAGTGCTTTCTCACTACTAAATATATTATAACTCTTTTCTAATGAATCTTTTTTTTCTTCTTCGGGTTTTTCATCAAATATAAAATCTGTTACGAATCTAAGAAATGAAGTAAATGCACCATGCACCGTAAATGTAGGCTTTGAAGGCAAAACAGAAAACGCACTTGCTATAGCCGAATAATTTAATCCACAATAGACAGCGAGTGCGGGAATCGATCCAGAGCCAATAGCAATAATATAGTTAGGCTTTTTAAGTAAATTTTCAATTTTTGGAAGGACTGAAAACATAGAAAGCATTTGGTTTTTCCCTAGAGCCTTAAATAATACGACAGTATCTAATGAATTCTGAGGATCGGCTCCACAAAAAACCCCCTTAAAAAAATCAAAAATCTCATTTTTATCCTCTGGGAGGGTGTTCGTACCTAATAAAAAACCAACATGTGTTAAATCAGGAGTAAAATACTTGCGAAGTTCTTTCATAGACAAAGAGGATTTTAGGGTCGGAGGAGTTTTCGATTTGTCATCACTAGATTGTGAATCTTCTTCGTTGTCTAATAAATTCAATATCGGAGAGACCGTAGCTCTAGCATTATAAAAAGAACTATAAACGCTTGTATTAGTGGAGATAATCATAAAAAGTAATAAAAATTTTTTATTCATAAGGGTAAATAAAAAACAGAATATATAAATATTCTACATTATATATAAACTTAATTAAAGTATATTTTTGTTTTTATATTTAATTTATTCATATTAACCTCTGTTGTATACCTGGTCCATTTAATAATTAGGTATAGCTGGTTCAGTTGGCATTAGTATTAACAAAGAAGCCAAAACCCCTATAATTATAAGAAATATAGGTTAAAAAATCACCCATTTGCTAAATACTTACCTCCACAGATAATATATTCAATCATATCTTTGGGGATTAAAATAGATATGTTCCTCAAAAGCCGAATAATTTCTTGTGGGCTCCCCCCCTTTCATAAAGTTGCTTATGAATTCATCGAATTAAAAAAATCGTCATTAGTTTTGGAGAACTTAAGTTTTTCCATAACAAACTCCATAGCCTCCACTGTTCCCATCTGGCTTATAACCCTTCTTAGAACCCACATCTTTGATAAAGTTCCCTTATCTTTTATAAGTAGTTCTTCTTTCCTAGTACCTGAACGATTTATATCAATAGCAGGAAAAACTCTTTTATCAGAAAGTTTTCTGTCCAAAACAATTTCAGAATTCCCTGTTCCTTTGAATTCCTCAAAAATAACATCATCCATCCTTGATCCTGTTTCAATAAGAGCCGTTGCAATTATCGTAAGAGATCCTCCCTCTTCTATATTTCGTGCTGCTCCAAAAAATCTTTTCGGACGCTGTAATGCATTTGAATCGACTCCCCCAGTTAACACCTTTCCGGATGAGGGAACGACAGAATTATATGCCCTAGCAAGTCTCGTTATGGAATCCAGCAAAATTACCACATCTTTTTTGTGTTCAACTAAACGTTTAGCTTTTTCTATAACCATTTCTGTAACTTGAACATGTCTTGAAGCCGGTTCGTCGAATGTTGAGCTAACAACCTCTCCCTTAACAGACCTCTGCATATCAGTATTTTCTTCGGGGCGTTCGTCTATAAGAAGGACAATAAGGTAAATTTCCGGAAATCTTGCTGTTATCGAATTTGCAATCGCTTGCATCATAACAGTTTTCCCAGTTCTTGGAGGGGCGACAATTATAGCCCTCTGCCCTTTACCAATTGGTGAAATCAAATCAATAATCCTTTGAGTTGTTCCAGTATCTTTTGGCCCTAAAGATTCGAGTTCAAGTTTCAGCATTTCTTCAGGATAAAGAGGAGTTAGATTGTCAAAATTAGTACGTTTTTTAATATTTTCCGGTTCTTCAAAATTTACTTTATCAATCCTCATCATCGAAAAATATTTTTCATTATCTTTAGGAGCTTTAATTGCTCCATCTATTGTATCTCCTGTTTTTAGGCCTAATTTTTTTATAAAAGATGGAGCTACATAGATATCATCTGGACCGGGTAAATAATTAGATTCAGGATATCTGAGAAAACCAAAACTATCAGGAAGTACTTCAAGAACGCCTCTACCAAATATTGGTGTATTACTTTCGGATAGTTTTTTAAGAATAGAAAAAACTAGGTCCTGTTTCCTCATAATGTGGGGATTTTCGACGTTGTGTTCCTTGGCGCATTCGAGTAAATTCGCAAGAGATCGATTTTTTAGATCTTGGAGATTCATTAGTTTTTCACCTTTGCTAATGCTATAACGGATAAATTCTTGACATGTATGCCTAAAAAACCAATTGATAAAATAGGCGCACCTGTGCCATTATATACGCAGTTTCATAAAAGCGGAAGAAAAAAAGATGAAAAAGAATATACATCCAGATTATCACACAATAAAAGTGACTCTAACAAACGGAGAAGTCTTCGAAACACGCTCAACATACGGAAAAAACGGAGATACGATTAATTTAGATATAGACCCCCTAACTCACCCAGCCTGGACTGGAATTGGCCATAAATTGGTCGATACCGGTGGTCAAATCAGTAAATTCGGGAAAAAATATCAGAATTTTGGCATAAAATAGGGATTTTATCATATGAAGGTTGGATTTATAGATTCGGTAAAGGGAAAGGTTTTTGATACGGTTGTCATTGTTTCATACGAACAGAGAGCTGATTTTGTCGAAAAAAAAATAGCGGAGTATATTGGGGATATTCCTAACGGTATTAAAGATAAGTTGAGAGATTTAAAAAACAAAAAAATACACTGTTTTGATTTCGTACTCTCTGGAAAATTTGTTAAATTTATAGTCGCCGGAGCAGGAAAAAAAGAAACCCTAGAAAGAGTACATATAGAAAAATTAGGTGGTTTTATATACGATGCTATAAAGGCGGAAAATGCCAGTGTTCTACTATTTAACAATCTTGAATCTATAGTTGAAGAAGCATCAGCGTTGCTAATTTCTGGCATTTATTTAAAATCCTGGACGTTTGAGAAATATAAAAGCGAAAAAGGTAAAACGAAAATTGATTCTATAGAAGGCGTTACTGCATATATGGAAAAAAATAGAACCTTATACCAAAAACTTAGCATAATTAATGAAAATGTATTCTTGGTACGAGACTTAGTAACTGAACCCGCTAATGTTGTAAATCCTGATATGATACTTGAAGAAGCTGAAAATCTTAAAAAATTTGGCATTAAGGTTAACTGTTTAAAGAAAAAAGATATGGAAAAACTTGGTATGAACGCAATTCTTGGAGTAGGACAGGGATCAGCTATGCCAACATATCTTATAACTATGGAATATCAGGCGGATAGGAAAAAACCTGTTGTTGCTCTTGTTGGAAAAGGACTTACTTTTGATTCAGGGGGAATATCTATAAAACCCTCAAACAAAATGGGGGAGATGAAATGTGATATGACTGGCGCTGCCGTTGTTATAGGAGTCCTTCGCTCACTGGCTATGAGAAAACTCGACATTAATGTTGTTGGTACAATTGGTGTTACTGAAAACATGCCATCTGGAACTGCTCAACGCCCGGGAGACGTCCTCAAATCAATGTCTGGAAAAACTATAGAAGTTGATAATACAGATGCAGAAGGAAGGTTGGTATTAGCAGATGCAATCTGGTATACAGAAGAAAAATATGCCCCTGAAATAGTTATTGATATCGCCACATTAACTGGAGCGATACAAGTAGCTCTCGGGCATGAATTTGCTGGGCTATTTTCTAATTCAGAAACATTATCCAAGAAACTTCTAGCCTCCAGCAAAAATATTGGAGAAAAATTGTGGGAACTTCCGGTTCATGATGATTACGACCAAGATATAAGCTCTGATATAGCGGATATGAAAAATGTTGGTTCAGGAAGAGGGGCCGGAAGTATCACTGCAGCGATGTTTTTAAAGCGTTTCATTAAAGATGGAGTTAAATGGGCACATTTGGATATAGCTGCAGTTGAAACAGATTCCAAAAGCAGAGCTCTTTCTCAAAAAGGAGCTACCGGGTTCGGTGTTAGATTGCTTAATGATTTTATTGCTAGCTATTACTAACCTTAAAAAAAAACTCAGTACTATACTCGCTCTATAGTTGGTAACTGGGGGTTTAAAAACTATATCCCCTGAAATTTACTAGGTTTTTGCATTTTTGTTAATACTAATGTCAAATGAATCACTTATAAACAATAATGTGTACTAATTTTCGTTCAAAACACAATATTTATTAAATGAAGTATGGACAGTAAGCTCAACTTATCATAGAATTCTCGCCATATATTTTTGAAAAAATTGTGAACAATGAAGTTAGAGTGGGGAAAAAAAATTTCTTGTACGGCTTGCGCTATGAAATTCTACGATCTTATGAGGTTTTCCGTAACCTGTCCATACTGTGGAAATAAAATCGAGCAAAATCTTAATAAAATGCCCAAAAGAAAAATACCAGAGATAGGCGTTGAGGAAAATCTTAAGGAACATATTAATTTTGATTTCGGAGATGAAGGAATTAATGGCGATGATGATAATGACGACGACGAAGTTGTTGTCGAAGTGGCAGTTCTTGAGGAAGGTAATAGTGGTGGTGATGACGATAACGATGAGGAAATTGTTGTTGTTCCTGACGACTTAGATATGTTTTAAATTTTGTAAGGTATCCATAAAATGAAATATGATACGTTTTTAACGGGAGATAGACCGAGTGGAAAACTTCATCTCGGACACTATGCTGGCTCATTAAAAAATAGATTAAGGATGCAAGATGAATGCCTAAAGGGATATATTATGGTTGCAGATGTACAGGCACTTTCTGATAACTTTGCCTCTCCAGAAAAAGTAATTAAGAGTGTAGTCGAGGTTACGAAGGATTACATCGCTGTAGGGATAAATCCATTCAAAATTACGATATTTATTCAGTCATTAATTCCAGAGCTTGCTGAGCTTACTATATACTATATGAATATGGTCAGTGTTAGTAGACTGGAACGAAATCCGACCGTAAAAGCAGAGATAAAACAGAAAAATTATGGAGAATCTATACCAGTTGGTTTTTTGTGTTATCCGATAAGTCAGGTTGCAGATATAACGGCATTTGATGCAAATTTAGTGCCAGTTGGTGATGATCAGCTCCCGATGATCGAACTTACGAACGAAGTAGTTCGCCGTTTCAATAGATTATACGACAAAGAGGTATTAAAAGAGGTAACTGCGGTCCTAAGCAAGACACAGAGACTTATTGGAATAGATGGAAATGCGAAAGCTAGCAAATCGCTTGGTAATGCAATATTTTTAGCTGATGATGCTTCAACGATTAAGGATAAGGTATATAGTATGTTTACAGATCCAGATCATATAAGGGTTTCAGATCCTGGAAAAGTGGATGGAAATGTCGTTTTTACTTATCTTGATGCATTTTTTGAAAATAAGGAAGAGCTTGAAGAACTTAAAAAACATTACAAAAAAGGTGGGCTTAGTGATATCAGTTTAAAATCTCTATTAAATAAAACACTACAAGACTTGATATCCCCTATTAGAGAAAAAAGAGAATCTTTAAAACAGGATGAAATGATGGATATTCTTATTACGGGAAGTAAAATCGCTAGAGAAGCTGCTAAACAGACACTTTACAATGTAAAAAGCGCTATGGGCATAACTTATTGCTGAAACGCAGCAAAAATTTGATCTATGTCATGGTGCTGAAGAGGGGATTTGAACCTCCGACCTACTGATTACGAATCAGTTGCTCTACCAGCTGAGCTACTTCAGCACATAATTACGCTCTTCATAATAAATGCAAAATTGACTTTCGTATACCTTAATTGTTATAATTGTTAACGATTTTGAATATTCAACGTGCTAGACACTGTGTTGCGGTTTTTACGAAATACTATATATGGCGTTATCAGGAGAATTGCAAATGATTCGAAAGTAATCAATATACAGGATGTGTTAATAGAGGTCCCAAAGGACGAAAATCGAGGACATTTATACACCAATGCAGCGATGTTATTCTCTAGACAGGTTAATCTTTCTCCGCTTGATTTAGCCGAGCGCATTTGTGGAGAACTTAGAAAAAACCCATATATTACCGACCTAAGCATAGCTAATCCGGGCTTTATAAACTTTAAAGTACAACCAGTTGCTTGGCATTCAGTTATTGATGACATTCTCACAAAGAAAGATAGATATAGTCGAGATGAAGAAATAGGGCGTGGAGAACTATTAAATGTTGAATTTGTTTCTGCCAACCCAACTGGTCCACTTCATACTGGTCATGCGAGAAATGCTGTATTTGGAAGCGTTGCTGTAAAATTGTTAGAAAAAATTGGGTATAAAGTTACGAAAGAATTTTATATAAATGATCAAGGAAATCAAATTAAAGCCCTCGCTCAATCAGTTTATCTCAGATACCGAGAGGTTCTTGGAGTAGAAATTAATGAAAGTGATTTTGCTCCAGATATGTATGTTGGTGAATATGTTAAGGATATTGGAAAAAACCTAGTAAGGGCTTATCAGGACAGTTTTTTAAATAAAGAAGAAAGTGAATGGCTCGAGGAAATTAGTGAATTCTCTGTTTCATTAATGATAAAAAACATAAAAAAAGACCTAAAACTCCTTGATATTGAGATGGATGTATATACATCTGAGAAAATGATATACGAAAGAAAGCTTGTTGAAAATGCAATATCAATTTTACAAAAAAAAGACGACATATATGAAGGAGTGTTACAGGCACCAAAGGGAATCATCCCTGATGAAGACTGGGAATGGCGTTATCCACAAACATTATTTAAATCAACTAAATATGGAGATGATATTGAGCGTCCGATTAAAAAAAGTGATGGTACTTGGACATATTTTGCCGGAGATATCGCATACCACTACGATAAAATGAATCGTGGTTATACAAAAATGATAGATATTCTTGGGTCTGATCATAATGGCTATACAAAAAGGTTAAAAGCTGCTGTTAATGCTCTTAGTGAAGGGAAGGCAACTGTAGATACAAGACTGTACCAGCTTGTGAATTTTTTTGAAAATGGGATACCTGTAAAAATGTCCAAAAGACATGGGAATTTTATTACTCTTCAAGAATTGGTAGATAAAGTAGGCAAGGATATAACGCGCTTTATGATGGTTTCCAGACATCATGACGTGATGATAGATTTTGATTTTCAAAAAGTTGTAGAGATGTCGATGGAAAATCCGATTTTTTATATACAATATGCTTACGCAAGAATTTGCTCAGTTTTCCGACATGCGAATAGCATTTTTGGAGAATTTGATAAAAAAGAGTTGTTGAGTTGTGATAAAAGTTCGCTCACTGATGCTGCAGAAATAAATCTAATAAGGAGGTTATGTTTTTGGCCTGACAATGTTATAAAAGCAGCAAAAGCGATTGAACCTCATCGAATACCTTATCATTTACATGATATAGCTCATTTATTTCATTCACTTTGGAACAGAGGAAATGTTAAAGAAGAACTGCGATTTTTGAACAAAAATGATAAAAAAGGCTCATTTGCCAGATTATCACTTTTAGAATCAACAAGAATAGTTTTGGAAGATGGTTTAAGCCTGATAGGGATTACTCCACTTGAGGAAATGAGATAGGAGGGGAAACGTATATATATGATTTCGAAAAAATTTAACAACAGTAATAATAAAAGGCCAAATTACTTGCGGTACGATGATGTTTTTATTTCGAGAGAAAACAGAAGTAGAGAGCGTTTCCCACGAAGCAATAATAGATATAATGAGGAAGAAGAAATAGATAAACAGGTATATCAGCAATATGAAACTGAGGAAGATGAAAAATATTTTACTGAAAAAAAGTATGGAAATATTTTAGATGAAAAAATGGTTAGATACCAAAAGAGGGAGCTCCCCCCCCTACAAAGGTATGGTTCAGCGAATAATCCTAGGGCAATGTATGATGAATATAATTCAGATTCTTCATCATATTGGAGAGACGGGTATGATCCTCCTAACAGGAATAGTGGTAAACAATATCGTGATGAATATTTTTTTAAATCAGTATGGCAAAAATTTATAGTGATATTTAGCTCAGTAATTTCTTTGATTTGTCTTGGGTTTGTTGTGTATAACTGGGAAAGTAGAACAACTAGAAAATCTAATATAGATGGAAATACTGTTGTAATAGAGCCAGAATTTCCTTCATTCAAGATACTTCCAGATAATCCAGGTGGTATTAACGTCCCACACCAAGATAAAAAAATATATGGCAATATAAGAAATTCTAAAGATAGATATAAAAATGAATTTGAGGATGAAAGCAGCCTTTTGCCCCCCCAGGAAATTCCTTCTACAATCAATCGTAATAGCGATAGCGATATGGGGATTGATGAATACTCAATAATAGATGATAAAATATACTATATAAAAATAGCAACAAACAAGAATAAAAATAGTTTGAATAACCAGATGTCTGAAATAAAAAACAAATATAAAAACAAACTTCCAGACGCTACTTGTTCTATACAATCTGTTCGTGATAAAAAAGGGGAGAAAAAATATGCAGTATTGATTGGACCATTTGATTCCAGAGATAATGCAATTGATAGTGCTAAAAAATTGGAGACAGACTGCTCTGTTGTTGCAGTTAGAGAATAGAAACCCATTGCTACAAAAAATAAATCAGCCTAGTTATATATAGTTGTTCCAGTTAACATTGATATCGACAAATGTATCTAAAACATCAGTATTTTTTGGAATATGTTTTAAAAAATTATCTTTTTGCTAACTGGAGTGAGTGTAAGCCTCTCAAAATGATCGGGACATAAAAAAAATTGCGTTTATAGGGGATATCGCCTTATCCTATAAATAAGAGGTCAAGAAAAAGCCTCTTGAAAAGATCTTTTTAACAAACAAAACCAGCATGGTGGTCGCAACAGGACTCGAACCTGTGACAACTGCGATGTGAACGCAGTGCTCTACCAACTGAGCTATGCGACCTCAGGGTGTGTGTGTATTACCCTAGAATCGTAGCAAAAACTACCCCTCTTTTACAAAGGAAAATAAAAAATGCAAAACAATATAACTGAAAAAAGGCCCGCAACATCAACGGATGAGGCATATACAGACCTTAAAAAATTTATTGGATTTTTAAAAGGTGATCCCGAAGAATCCAAAAATGGAGATAAAATAACCGTCCCATACAGTGTTAGTGAATATATTGGAGAAAAAATAAAATCTATCTCCCCAATTAAAATGTTAGCAAGAGTAACATACACAGATTTTGAAAAACTTGATGTCGTCATGGATAGAGCTGATTTCAAACAATCTGGTTGGATTATTGATAATAAACCAGCTGATGATCAAGAAAGCAATATTTGCAAAAAATCTATAGAATTACATGAATTATTTGCGAGACCAAAAGTAACCCAAAGATTGATGGACGATAAAGCTATTAGGATCGAGGACTTTATTAAGGAAAAAATTGTGTCTCAGATGGCATATGCTGAGAATAGGGCTTTCCTCTTTGGTGATGGAATTTCTCAACCAAAAGGAATTTTGAAGTACGATCTTTACTATGAAGAAAAAACTGAAGAAAATAAAATCGCAGCAGTAAAAACCGGAGAGAAGGGAAAAATAACTGAATATGATCAACTAGTAAAAGTTATGGAAAAATTACCCTCAGAATATCTCTGTAATGCCGTATGGATCATGTCTAGAAATGCAGCTTCAACAATTAGACAACTAAGAGACGGAACAACAAACAGATTTATCTGGCAAAATTCAATAGCGCACGGTATCCCTAATACTCTTCTAGGATACCCCGTTATTATATGTGACGATATGCCAAAACTTTCAGAGAAAGATCCAACCACCCCAGTGCTTTTTGGCAACTTTTACGAGGCATACCAAATAGCAGAGAGGCAGGATATTAGTCTACTAAAAGACCCATACAATTCTAAGCCGTTTATAGAATTTTATGCAACAAAAAGAATTGGAGGAGACGTCGTGAACTTCGATGCGATCGTAGCCCTGCGATGTGAAGAATAAGATATAAAAATATTTTAGTTGATAAATAGGCAGAATTTGCACAAAAACTAAGTTCCGAAAAATTTAGCAACATTCCTCAACAAAAATATATGATGAGCAAGACTACATCTGAAAAAAAAAAATGTAGTCTTTTTCATCTTTTTTTATATACTAACTTCCAGTTAACTAAGAGATAATTTTTTAAAACCTATTTTAAGGACTACTGATTTCTAGGTACTTTTGTCGATGTCAATGTTAACTGGAACAAGTATAATATTATATAAATCAACCATATTATACTCAGTCTCCTCCTAGTTTTTATAGAAACACTTCTACATTTTTTAGGAGAAAGATAGTTTGGAAGAAGCCAAATTATCGCGTCGCTAACGCTGATATGAACGTATCTCCTATATAACTATTTTCATTTTCCCCCTCCAAAAACTCCTTAATTTTTAACAAAGATAACTTTTGGTTAACTTTTTTATGATATGACTGTTTATGATGTAAAATAAAATAAAATAAAAAAAATAGCATCATAATTTCACAAGGAATGGAAGCCCTATAAAGGAGAATGTTTTATGCAGGTGGTATTTTTTTTTTTTAAACATGAGTGTAAGAAAAAGTTATTACACCCTCCATTTTATATAAAACTTAGATAACTACAAACAGGATAATGATTTGAGGAATGACACATTGTTTTTGGCTATCTAGTGGCGTTTTTTTATAAAATCTGTAAGTAATATGCTACAATTCAAACGTGCTATTACAAATGTGTTATTTGTCTTTCTTAAAAACAATCAATGCAGAATATCAGAAACTTTTCAATCATAGCCCATATAGATCACGGTAAATCTACCCTCGCCGACAGGATAATAGAATACTGTGGTGGTCTCGACAAAAGAGAAATGAAAGAGCAAGTCCTTGATTCAATGGACATAGAAAGAGAACGTGGAATAACAATCAAGGCACAAACCGTTAGACTTACATATAAAGCAAATAATGGAGAGATATATAATCTGAATTTAATAGACACCCCAGGCCATGTTGATTTTGCATACGAAGTTAGTCGTTCTCTTATGGCATGTGAAGGCTCCCTTCTTGTTGTCGATGCAAGTCAGGGAGTTGAAGCGCAGACCCTCGCAAACGTATATCAAGCAATTGATTGTAATCATAAAATTGTAGTTGTTTTGAACAAGATAGATCTTCCGGCGGCAGATCCAGACGGTGTTAAACAGCAGGTCGAAGATGTTATCGGTATAGATGCAAGTAATGCCCTTCTTATATCAGCTAAAAATGGAATTGGTATACAAAATGTTATTGAAGCAATAGTAAATAAGCTTCCCGCACCAATTAAAAAAGAAAAAAATGACAGCAGGTTATGTGCACTTCTTGTTGATAGCTGGTATGACCAATATCTGGGGGTAGTTATTCTCGTACGTATTTTTAATGGGATCCTCAAAAAGGGAATGAAAATAAAAATGCTGGCAACAGGTGGATCATATAGTATTGATAATGTTGGGTATTTTCTCCCCAAGAAAACTACATGCGATGAATTAAAGGAAGGAGAAGTAGGCTTTATAACAGCAAACATAAAAGATATCTCAGATTGTATGGTAGGAGATACTATAACGGATGAAAAAAATCCATGTAAAACTGCTCTTCAAGGTTTTAAACCATCAATTCCCGTCGTCTTTTGCGGAATATTCCCTATCGATTCATCAGAGTTTGAAAAACTAAAAGATGCTTTTTCCAAGTTACATCTTAACGATGCCAGCTTTACTTACGAAATAGAAACATCCGCAGCTCTTGGTTTTGGATTTCGTTGTGGTTTTCTAGGTCTTCTTCATCTGGAAATTGTACAAGAACGTCTCGAAAGAGAATTCTATATTGATATTATAATGACCTCTCCGAGCGTAATATACAAAATCTATATGACGAACAATAAAGTCATTGAACTTCATAATCCCGCAGAAATGCCTGAAATTGTTAAAATTGACCATATTGAAGAACCTTGGATAAGGGCCACTATTATTGTCCCAGATAGTTACGTCGGAAACGTTCTTTCTCTATGTGAAGATAAACGTGGTGAACAGATTGATATAAATTTTGCTGGATCTCGAGCTATCGTCCAATATAACCTTCCTCTTAACGAGGTTGTTTTCGATTTTTATGACAGACTAAAATCTGTAACAAAAGGGTATGCTAGTTTCGAATACCACACAACTGAATACCGAGAAGGTGATCTCGTAAAAGTTAGTATTCTCGTTAATTCTGAACCAGTTGATGCTTTATCCATTATAATTCATAAAACAAAAGCCGAAAAAAGAGGGCGGGCTCTCTGTTCCAAACTTAAAGATCTAATTCCAAAGCAACTTTTTAAAATAGCTATCCAGGCAGCAATTGGTGGGAAAATTATTGCAAGAGAAACAGTCTCTGCATACAGAAAGGATGTTCTTGCAAAGTGTTACGGAGGAGATATCTCCAGAAAACGTAAACTTCTCGACAAACAAAAAGAAGGGAAGAAAAGAATGCGCCAATTCGGAGATGTTGAAATCCCTCAAAAAGCGTTCATAGACGCTCTCAAGGTATCAGATGATGAATATTAGAAAATTAATAAAATTACTGTTTTTGATAGATCCCTTAAGGATCTTATTTTTTGGTATTAGAACCGCCTTTAAAAAACCAGTAACAATAAAACGTTTATCAAAATTAGAAAAGAAATGCATAAATGTTAATCCTAAAAATTGTACAAAGTGTTTAGTATGTCTTAGTATTTGTCCGTGTAAAGCAATCAACCTATCCCTCCGTAGTGGAAAGATCAAAATCAATGAAAAAAGATGCGCACAGTGTGGACTGTGCCAACAGGCATGCCCCAAATATTGTATTACCAAGAAAAAACAAAACGAAGACAGAGGAAATGGATCTCGTTCTGCTTAGAAAAATAAATCTTGTCTTTATCTACCCCAAATTTCGCGTTTTAAGAATGTAAAAAGCTCCGATAAAAACAATATACTCGCTCTTAGTTAGAAACAGGTGATTTTTTAAAGCTACACCCCTTGGATTCGCGTGTTTTTTAGTATCTTTGTTAATATATTCTCTCTAGTTAGCAAAGAGATAATTTTTCGAAACTTATCTCAAAAACTACTAATGTTTTAGGTATATTTGTCGATATCAATGTCAACTAAATCAGCTACATTCTATTATTTTGATCGCTAAATCTTGTAACTTTATGCGAAACTGAGGTTTAAAATTAGAATACCAATACTGATCAATAAAAAAAATAGTTTAAATGATACGTTACGTGGCACTTTTTTTTCGCCCACATATTTGAATTAATTTTTGTGATATTAGTACAAATATAATTGTATTTACAATACAAAATTGTAGAATAACAAATATATTACGAAAAATAAACAAAATATAAAACTAAATATCAATTTATTTTAGATATTTAAAATATATTAACCTAAGTTCTAATAACACATCTCAAAACATATGAACGCAGACAAGCACATTTTTTAGTTTGCAGTTTCTGAAAGCTTGTTATAGAATCCGTGTGAGTGTTCCTCGGTAGCTCAGTCGGTAGAGCAAGTGGCTGTTAACCACTCGGTCGGCGGTTCGAGTCCGTCCCGAGGAGCCATTATCGTTGTGTATCTTACAAAGGGAAATAGGATAATTTCTAAGCTATCTCGCTTTTTAGAGGATGATAGAAAAATGGCTTTTTGTTCGTAACAAAACAATTAAGTGGATTTGTAGATTTTGTGTGAAGATATGCCTTTTCACCAATCTCTTTATGGCATATTTAAAAACTAAGATGCATTAAAGAAATTTGCAGATAACGAACTTAACAAAGAATCCTGTTAATATATATTTTATGGATGATTTTAGGATTTATGCTATATCCCCCCTAGCATACTGAAAAGTTGGATTTTTGCTATAGATATACTCGCTCTAGTTAGTAACGGAATAAAATTTCAAAACATATCCTAGAACTACTGATATTTTAGGTACATTTGTCGATGTTAAAGTTAACTGGAATAACTATACCTGGAGATTTATAAAAAAACAAATGCTGTTGAAAATTAACGTTAACTCATTACGTAATATTACGTAATAAAAAAATCCAATTTTTTATTGTGTTTGTGTATATATTCACTCTAATTAGCAATACCCCTTAGAGTTACACGGGTTCTGGCATTTTTGTTAATACTAATATCAAGTAAATCACTTGTACATAACAACAGTGGTGTGTCTACCATTTGTTTTGTGTTATAATGGCTTTGATATATTTAATCTAATAAAACAGTATGTTTGACAATAACGATTCTAGTAAAAATTTATTCATAGCTCTTTTTCTTTTTATGGGATTTATGCTTGGGTATCAATATTTGTTTGAGGGGAAAAAAAGTGAAGAAGAGAGCCATAGTGTAGAAACTGTTTCAAATCAGCAGCAACAGAATATTGTTCCCGTACCTTTTCAAAAACAGGTAATATCAGTCGATGAAGCCATAAGCAGGCCGTCTAGATTAAACCTTGAAAATGATAAATTAAAAGCATCTATTGATAGGCAAGGCTGTGTAATTGATAGTATTATCCTAAAACAGTATAAACAAAATGTAAAAGAGAAAAGTCATAATGTAGATATTTTTTGTCCCAAAAACACAGATAATGAATACTATTATATGATTTCGTATATAGATCAAACTTCTTCTGAAGGAATTGATGAAGAAGCTGTCTGGGATAGATTGGGACCTGATAATAATAATGGCGGTGATGATAGTAGTAGCGATAACAATGGAAGAATAGTTCTTCGAACCCAGACAAAAAACGGAATTGTGATTGAAAGAACAATTATTATCGATAATGGATACCTTTTTAACATAAACGATAAACTTATAAACATTTCACAGAAAAAAATAACACTTACGAACTCGTCAGATATTTTTAGAAAAAATCCTACTATTAGTAATTATGCGGTTGTACACGAAGGGTTAGTTGGAATAAACCACCTTTCAAATGATAATGTTGATGAAATAAAATATAAAAAAATTAACGGGAAAACCGATATCGGAGAGAGTAAGTGGTTTGGATATACCGATATATATTGGCTTGTTTGCCACGTAAATACTGCCACCAACGTTATTAGTTATTCCAAAGAAAATGGAGATGAAAATTACAAAATTTCGTTATATTCTAGGACTCCAATAAGTATAGAAGCAAACTCTGCGATAAATATCGATTACAAAATGTTTGCAGGGCCTAAGGATATGACCATTTTAAAGAATTACAACAAAGACCTTAGTATTTCAAAATTTGAAATGGCTATAGATTTTGGCTGGTTTTTTATATTAACCAAACCTCTTCTCTACCTTCTAGATCAAATGTCCAAGTGGTTCACTAATATGGGAATAGTTATTCTTTTGCTAACCCTTATGTTTAAATTACTAACCTATCCATTAACAAAGAAATCAATGTATTCCGTGGCAAGGATGAAACAAATTCAGCCAAAAGTCGCTAATATTCAAAAAATTTATGCTAATGATAAACAGCGTATGAATATGGAAATAATGAGTTTATACAAAAAAGAAAAGATTTCTCCAATGTCGGGATGCTTACCAATGCTTCTGCAAGCTCCAGTTTTCTTTTGCTTGTATAAGGTATTCTTTATCAGTATTGAAATGAGACATGCACCGCTTTTTGGCTGGATAAGAGATTTATCTTCAGCCGATCCTCTTTATATAACCAACTTTTTTGGAATAATTGATTGGATTCCCCCTAAATTTTTACAGATTGGAGTATGGCCTTTAATTATGGGAATAACAATGCTCTTACAACAGAAAATATCTTCTTCGAATGGAAAAAATAATACAGCTCAAAAAACTCCAGAAACCAAACTTCAAGAAAATATGATGTATATACTACCTATTATGTTTACCTATGTCTGTGCAAGTTTCCCCGTTGGGGTTGTTGTTTATTGGACAATTAGTAACCTGTTTGGTATATTTCAGCAGCAATACATAAACAGAAGCCTAGGAAAAAAGGTATAGTCAGGCTATATGTGAAGAGATAATAACAAACTGAGAAACAAAATGATATTATCACAGATTCTTTTATAGAAAAACCAAACCAGTAGCTATGGCTCTTACTTACTCTCTATATTTAGAGCCATAGCTATTCTAATTCTTTAAGGTTTTGTCCAAGTATATACATCTCCACTTTTACTAGTAGGATTACTAAGTGTAAGAGAGCTCCATGAAGTTATTCCTGTTGTAATAGTAAATGAAG
>JAIRWI010000012.1 GCA_031269095.1 Holosporales bacterium | reverse complement strand
GCGAAATTACCTGATCGCCTGGATGAAATGCTTACAAAAATCCTACAAAGTGAATATGGCTTAGAATCATGGAAAGATTATAAAAGAGCTCCTCCAGAATTCCACACCGACGAATGGTGGAAAAAGCTGGGATTGTAAAGCGCATCGTACCAATATTTCCCTGTCGAAGAGGTGCGCAAGTCCCACAACTTCGTCATTGGGTTGCCGGGACTGGATCTGTTGGCGGTGCCCTCTGTCAGAGCGGGCATGCTGGCGCTCAAAGCTAAAAGGGAAAATCACTTGCCGGAGATACTTTTCTCTGAGATCACTTTCCCTATCGCAATGACTTTTCGTTTACCAACCTGCATCTTTTAAATTTTTCCCTGGCCGAAATTTCACCGACTTCGATGCTGGAACCTGGGTGCTCTTGCTCGTCTGGAAATTGCGACCGATTCTTGCGCTACGCTTTGCGACAGAAAAGCCCCCAAAGCCGATCAAAGTTATATCTTCACCATTCTTGAGGGTCTTGATTGCAACGTCCATAAACGAATCCAAAAACTTCTCGCTGTCTTTCAGGGGTAAGCCGGATTCATCTGATATTGCTTTACCAATTCACTCTTATTCATCGAAAAACTCCCAAATCTCTGAAGAATCCTAGCAGGGAAACAACACAAAAGAGCCAAACAAACATAAACGTTTAATTCCAGATTGGTACATTATGCCTTAATAATCAGGGACTCGCAAATGCAATTTGCTTTGTAATTCTTTTTCTGTAAACCCGGTTTGATCAGAAATATCTTGAGTATCAAAATGCTGACTTAATAAATCTTTGGCCAAGGACTCAGAAGATTGTAGAGAATTCTTTTCCACAACATCAAAAACCACAGAACCACCTTCCTCTATTCTCTTCGTTGCTCTATATTTTTTGGTATCTTGCTCTAAAAACGGCCCATACCCTTTATTTAGTACAAAATTCCACCAAACAATTATGCTTTCCCCCTTGACATCTATAACAAAAGAATCTCTCTTTTTCCCAGCAATCGGTATAATCGTAAGTTCCAAGGCGTTACCTGGAGCTATTGGAACCATTTTCGCTGTACTTACATCAGGGGTAGAGCTTTTTAGCAACGAATTGATAAAACTAAAATCACGCATTCGGGCAGTTTTAGAAGTACGATTTCTCACGGTTACATCTACTTGCATTGCATCAGCAACTATCACCAGGAGAAAAGACAAACACAAAAAAACACATTTCATCGCAACCACTCCACCATATCTATCTGCATGGTATCATAAATAAAGGTTACTTTCAATAAAAATTATTATTTGAAAGATTCTGATGTATTTTGAGCACTCTCCAAAATATCGCTCGTCGGAATATTGAAGCACGATAGCATGTAGTTATTCGCTCCAAGTGCAAATCCAAAAAGAGATGTAGCTACAATAGGGCTGAGCCTTATGTCTATGTTGTTCATCAATGTATCAGGCAAAGTTCCAGATATGTTTGTTTTAACGTAGACTTTTCCTGGAGTTCCGTGATTTGCATGTATAATATACGTTGCATTACGAGGGATATGTTCAAATTTACTAATTCGTATAGTATTTGACTGCACAATATGGAATCTTTGCTCCCCTTTATCAATGCTTCTGATACCAGCATCTATATCCTTACATATCTCTGTGGAAATATATTTATAGATGAGTTGTTTTTTTTCCATAACGGTACCTCCTTCTTTTTCATCTTCATTAGATGAAAAACTGCTGGAACTAGATGAAGAGCTTGAACTAGATGACGAAGACGAGGAACCTGACGACGAACTGGATTCTGCTAGGATTTCGTTTTCTATTTTTTCAGGGATAATTTCGTCTTTTCCTGCTCCAAAATTATAAACATAGCCATTGCGCAGCAAAAAATCGTTCTCTCGATAGTACGTGCTTTTTTTATACATCGTCATCTGCTTTCCGCCTAGAAATATTATCGACACATTTTCAAATATATTACAACTACCTTTTTTTTGTAATGACTCAAAATAGTCATACCCCTTGATAGCTTTACTATCAATAATTTCATCTAATATTTGTGCTACTTCTTCTTTATCCAATATTATTAACTCATTATCATCTTTCTCTTCTTTCCTTAATAGCGAGCAGTTGGAATAAGATGACTGCGGGCTGGAAGATGGAATAGATGACGATCTGGAAGAAACTGGTTCTTCTTCTTTTTCTATTAATAACCTAGAACTGGAAGAAGTAGGCCTGAAGGAAGCTGATTCCTCATAATCTTTTTTTTCTTTTATTGCTGACAAGAAACTAGAAGAAGATGAGGATTGGGAAGGAATCGATTTCTTATCTTTTTTTTTGGTAAACAATGTATAGATGAAAGAAGAAGAGCGAGAAATGAAATTAAAAATTTTAAAACGAGATGAAGAAGATGGATGGGAGAATAAAGAAGATAAAGCTTGGTTATTACATAGTAGACCACTATCAGGAGCTTCGTAGCCTGAGCTTATGTAATTCTTCAACGTTTTTTGCAATCGATTATACATATCATCAGCTTTTTCCTGTTTTAGATTTATACGCCAAAAATTTGCGCAAAAAATAACTCCAGGACATTCTGCTGATAACTGCACCGTCTCTTTCTCTAAAGCTCCTTCTTTGATTTGCTCTTTTCCAAAAAATGCTTCATTGTACACAAATATTGTTGGTGTTTTGAACATAAGAGCTGTGACATCTTCGCGGGCCTTCGAGTACTGTCCAAACAAGAATTCTGTTATTTTTTCCTCGCCATTTTCTGCCAGTAACCCCAAAAAGTCAATTCTTTCTTTCCAAGATTGGAAAAATGGCAGTTCATCTTCTGAAAGTTCTTTTTTATCTTTTTTAGACAGCTCAGCATATTTTTTCCATTCCTGTTGTACCGATTCTTTTAGTCGCTCCTCTAATGGATCAATATCAGATGTGAGAGTAGATTGATTAACCAGAAGGTTAAACTGATTGGCTCCCCGATTTAACTCGTTGAAATTATTATTTGAATCTACTACAATATTTTCAGTGCTATCAAGAAAAGATTTAATGATTTCTCTTAGCAAAAGTCGTTCTGATTCAAGGAGATATGTATTGCCTGTAGCACGAACTAACGTCACTATTTGTATAGGAGCTTCTCCTTTCAAAGACTTTTCTATTTCTTTGAGACCCATGCACCCTGTATCTTCTGGAAAAGAAGACATCAAGCAGCAAATCACAGAAAACAAACTCCCAAATCGCACCAAAAAGCTCTCCAAACATCCCACTTTGTCTTAATGTTATGCCGCTTCACACAGTGCGCTCATCAACAACTAAATACTAACACAACAATACCGCTTACCACAACCTATATTAAATCTACAATTAATTCTGGTTTCAATTTTACTTATATATTTTTATGTGATAGTCCACAAATTCAGCACTATAGATTTATCAACCAATCTCTGAACTGTTCAGCAAAAGACTGCTGCGAAATGTTAGTAATGTAATTTTCCAGTTCTCATTTTTATAGAGAAATTGGAGTTTTGTTAATATTCTAAAAGTGCATCAACTCACAGGTCACAGCTTCTCTGATCCATCCGCTCGACCACAAAATTCTCCGCAACATGAAAACAGCGGTTTTGAGGGACGCTCGGAATTGCCTCAGGATCAGCATTCGTCGCGGAACTGTGAAAAATCTCCGTGACCCCTTGTTTAGAGAAAAACCGGAGAATTTTGGAGAGATTGGACAGTTTAGAGAATGAGTGCGAGGTGAACTTTTGTCGACTTGCATTAATACGATGGCTCGCAGAGCCTTTGACACAGCGCATCTCATGCGCGCTTATCCATATAGACCAACCTGCGATTCTCCAAGT
>JAIRWI010000008.1 GCA_031269095.1 Holosporales bacterium | reverse complement strand
TGAGCGAAACTTTAAACAGAATATATATTGTATTAAATGACATGTTCAAACAAGGGGAAGATCTTTCAACATCAAATAAAACATTTTTTACAACATTAATGAGATATAATAACTTAAGTCCTGAATCCAGAATAATGATCAAAAATGCTTTTCAAGGATACAAAAGTGGAAGTTTTAGAGATGTTTTTAATCAAATCGGCTTATCGTTAGGAGGTCAAGAAGGAGAGAATTGGGATAGATTCGTTAATGATATTGAGAACTTTAAAGTTAGTGAAGAAAAAGCCCCACGAAGCTCTAGTTCTCCATCTTCATCTTTAAGAGGAGAAGAGATAGGGGGTGATGATGATAATGCACAAAGAAACTTGTACAAGATAGAGAATATATTAAAAAATCCTACAGGTGGTGAACTTTTCAATATAATGGCCCCGATAAGTGATTTGATGAGGTGGAAAAATGTAAGTCCTGAAAAAGCAATAGAAATCGGAAATGATCTTCAAAGTTTTTTTCAACAACACTCAGGTAGTTCGGAACTTTTGAAAGAAACTTTAAGTGCCCACGAAGGTCTTTATGACAATTTTATGTCTTTTATAAAAAATCCATACTCAAAAAGAAATGAGAAGAGAGTTTTTAGAACACCTCCAGGACGCCAATTTGCTCCTGATGTAACATCCCCATCAACTCCTCCATCTTCGTCTAAAATAGAGGATAGAGGAAAGAAAAGACAAAAAACAACTCCAGGATTTAGCGTAAGTTCAGAAATTGGAACAACTCCAGAATTTATTCTTCCACCATCTCCATCAAGTTCTTTTTCGGTGTTTACCCCATTAGGAAGTACTTTAAATCCAAGCACGACCCCGCTCTCAATAAGTACCTCAAGCCCAGCTTCGAGCAGTTCGAGTAGTTCGAGCAGTTCGAGTAGTTCGAGTGCTTCAGACACAAGCACGAGCCCAGTTTCGAGCCCAAGCCTGTTCCCAAGTACCTCAAGCCCAGCTTCGAGTAGTTCGAGTAGTTCGAGCAGTTCGAGTAGTTCGAGTAGTTCGAGTGCTTCAGACACAAGCACGAGCCCAGCTTCGAGCCCAGCCCTGGTTTCAAACCCAGAAGAGGAAGAAAATTTAAAAAAACAGGAAGAATTAGCAAAAAAAGAAGCTGCTGAGAAAATAGAAAGAGAGAGAAAAGAAAAAGAAGAGAAAGCTAAGAGTGAAAAAGAGAAGGCAGCAAAAGAAAAAGAAGAAAACAGAATAAAAGCAGAAGCGGAAGAAAAAAAGCGCCAGGAAGAAGAAGTCGAAAAAGAAAGACAGAGACAGAAAGAACTTGAAGAAGCCGCAGCAGGAGAAAAGGTAGAACTTCTTTCTGAATACTTAGTTCAGGCTAATGCCGAAATAGCAACCTTACAAGGTATGTTAAGACAACAAAAAGCAGAACTTCAAGAACAGATTGAAGAACAGCAAAAGGAATGGAATGAGTACCGAAAAGAAATGGAAGAGAAAGAAAAGACTCTTGTAGAGCAAATGGGAAAAGATAAAGAAGGAATTATAGAACAATTTAATAAAACTTTAAGAGAACAACAGGAGACGTATGCAGAGCTGACAAAAAAGCTACTGGAGAAACAGAAAGCTGAGTTAGACGAAAAAAATGAAATTTTAAAAATAGATATGCAAAACCAAATAGAAAATATGAGGAGGGACTTTGACAGAATTAACTACGAGAAAACAAAAGCTGAAAAAGAAGAGAAAACAAGAGGAAGAGGTCTAAAACGTAAAAAGATAGAAGACGAAGGAAGAGAATCAGAAGAGAGAGAGAGAAAACATCAAGCAGAAAGAAACTCACGCCGAGAAGAAAGAGTTTTAAAAACTAAGGAACTACAAAAAAAAGAAGAAGTAGAAAAGGCAGAGATCTTAAAACAAGAACAATACCTAAAGGAAGAAGAAAAAAAATATAAAGCTAGAGCAGAGCAAAGAAGACGGCTCTTTGAGTCACTGGAAGCAAAAACCTCTTAATAGATAAACTCTACAGTTTATCTATAAAAAAAAAAGAAGGTGTGTGTTAAAAACTTACACACCTTCTTCTGAGATTGGGGGTCGTAGCTCAGCTGGGAGAGCGCTACAATGGCATTGTAGAGGTCAGGGGTTCGATCCCCCTCGGCTCCACCAAAGTTTTTATTCAATAAGAAGCCGGGGATCCCTGGCTTTTTGTTTATGTTCAGCTTCATTAGCTTTTAGGTATATTTGATTAATTTGATAACCAAAATAATACAAACACAAAAACCCCAATGGTTCTGGGGGAGAATAGCTTAAAAATTATTTGTTTATTGAGTTAACTAACTATAATTTAACAACAAAACTAATATAGTTATTCCAGCTAACATTGATATCAACAAATATATATAAAAACTTAGTAATTTTTGGAATATATTTTGAAAAACATCTCTTCGCTAACTAGAGAGGGTATAATTGGCAATGGATTAATTTTTTAAATATATTTCTTATAACTACAGGGGATTATATGCTTTTTTTAAATACTATTGTCAAGAAAATCAATTATACATAAAGGAGGGTATTAGTAATATTCTGGAAATTACTTCTTTATCTCAAAACTTATGAATGCAGGCATCCGCCTACAATCACGTGTACATCTTATCAAAAAGAATGTACAATATGTGGCATAGTGTTTTATTTTCCGAGAATTATGCGCAATAACTCTCGCACAACCCAAGGTTTTTAACTTATGAATACCGTAAATCAAACAAAAAATCAGAAAACTAGCTTCGCTGAAATGCTCCAAGAAGAGCTTTTTGGAACTGAACCTCTAGAAGGAAAAGTCGTAAAAGGTACAATTATTAATATAAAAAATGACAAGGCAATGATTGATGTAGGGCTTAAATCTGAAGGTCGTATTTTTGTAGAAGATATTAAAACTCTAAAGGGAACCGATAATGTCACTATAGGGGAAACGGTCGATGTTTTTGTAGAAAAATTCGAAGATAAAAATGGTGAACCAATTTTAAGCATTGAAAAAGCCAAAAAAGAGGCAGTTTGGAATGAGCTTGAAAAGAACCTAAACTCTGATATAACAGTTGAGGGGGTTATTATTGGAAGAACCAGAGGCGGATTCTCAGTCGATATAAACGGAACACTTGCATTTTTACCAGGAAGCCAGGTTGATTTACGAATAATTAAGGATATAACTCCTCTTATGAACGTGAAACAGCCATTAAAAATTCTAAAAATGGATAGAGCTAGAAATAACATAGTCGTTTCTAGGCGTTCCGTGCTCGAAGCTTCCAGATTTGAAGCAAAAGCAGAGGTTATGTCGAAACTAAGCGAAGGAATGATTATAGAGGGTATAGTCAAAAACATAACGGAATATGGTGCTTTTGTCGATATAGGGGGGGTCGATGGACTTCTTCATGTTACGGATATGTCATGGAAAAGAGTACATTCTCCATCTTCGGTTGTTACTGTAGGGGACACAGTTAAAGTCGTCGTGTTAAAATTTAATACAGAAAACGGACGCATTTCACTGGGTATGAAGCAACTAGTTACAAGCCCCTGGGAAAATATAGATCAAAAATATATTGTTGGCGAAAAATATAAGGGGAAGATTGTTAATATAACTGATTACGGTGTTTTTGTTGAAATAGGAGAAGGTATAGAGGGAATGGTCTATATGACAGAACTGAGTTGGACAAAAAAGAACGTACCTCCAAGCAAACTATTCAATATTGCAGATGAAATTGAAGTTATGGTACTTGAAGCTGATTCTGAAAAGAGAAAAATTAGTTTAAGTGTTAAACAATGCACGGCGAACCCATGGAAAGAATTTTCCGATAATCACCCAATCGGAAGCAAAATCAAAGGAATCGTTAAGAATGCAACAGAGTTTGGAATTTTTATTGGAGTCAGCGAAGAACTAGATGGAATGATTCACATGTCTGATGTTTCCTGGAAAGGAACTGGAAACCTTGATGACAAACAAAAACCTGTTCAAAAGGGGCAGGAAATTGAAGTTGTTGTACTTGATATTAACCCCGAGAAAGAAAGAATTAGTCTCGGGATAAAACAACTTGAGGCAAACCCATATGAAGAAGCAACTAAAAAGGTAAATAAAAATGATGTAGTTATCGGAGAAGTCATTAGCACTCAAACAAGCGGAGCCAATATTAAATTGGAAAATGGTTTGGCTGGGTTCATAAAAAAAGGCGACATATCTAGGGAAAAAATGCGCCAAAGAAGTGATACACTAGGAATTGGAGAAAAAATAGAAGCGATTGTGCTGGGGATAGAAAAATCTGGAGTTATTAACCTTTCTATCAAGGAGCTTGAGCTTCAAAGAGAAAAGGAAGCGGTTAAGCGTTTTGGTTCGACAGATAGTGGAGCGAGTCTAGGTGACATATTAGGAGCTGCTATGGTTTCTGCGAATGTTAGTGTTGAAGATACCCAAAAAACAACAGCAGCGAAACCTAAAGCAACCAAAAAACTTGCTGAAGAATAATTTGTAAGCTCGCAACAGTTAGCGACATATTGAGTCTTTAAAAACCTACATTCTAGGATCGCAGAGTTTTTGGTTTTATCTAAGTGCCAAGCAAAATGCGTAGGCTGCATGAGCGCGCGTAAAACTGACAGACAAAATAGATGTCAGTGTTTTTTAGAAGTTGTCACCAGAACTGGTCGAAGTAACCTATTATGAATAGTAAAACCATCTTGAAGCACCTCAACTATCGTTCCAGCGTCTCTGGAATTATCTTCAATTTCAAGCATTGCCTGATGTATATTCGGATCAAATTTTCTATTTTCAGATTCTATTATCCTTATGTCATACATTCCAAGAATCCTATCCATTTCCCCCAATGTCATCTTTATTCCGTCAATAATTGGGGACGATTCAGCTTGCTGACAATTCGACAAAGCAAGTTTCAAATTATCTCTAATACTGAGGATATCTTTTGCAAATTTACTAACACTATATTTGGCTAAATCTTCTTTTTCTTTTTCTGCTCTTTTTCTAGAATTTTCCGAGTCAGCAAATACACGCAGTAATTTCTCCTCAAGAACGGAAATTTGCTCTTTTAAGTCAATTTCAGCCTTATTACTGGGTTTTTCTCCCCCAACAACATCAACATTGTTACTACCACTATTCTCATCAGCGGATAAAGAAGAATCTTTCCTATTACCACCCATCGTCATATGAGATATCAAAATAATTTAAAATCCATCCTGATATAAATATTATGAATATCACCACAAAAACTCAAGCATTTTCCGTAAAATTATTAGGCAACTACGGAAATTTCATAGTATTATTGTACTGAGTTTTAGGGCTATTGGCTAATCGCTTTGTGTGCTGCTTTTTGAACGCATCACGTACAGAGGAAAGTCCGGGCTTTAGTGTAGGCATGGTGCTGGATAACGTCCAGCGGGACGGAGGTTAATGTCCGTTTTAGGGAAAGTGCAACAGAAAGTATACCGCCAATAATTTTTTTGTATAATTATTGGTAAGGGTGAAATGGTGAGGTAAGAGCTCACCGCACATATGGCGACATATATCGTGGCATGGCAAACCCCACCAAAAGCAAGACCAAATAGGGAGATCGCAGTGTTTTAAAACGCACTAGGAAGGCCTGCTGTTCTATGATCTTCGGGTAGGTCGCTCGAGCCCGTTGGTAACAGCGGGCCTAGATGAATGATTAGACAGGGATAAGCGAAAGTTGTATCCTGGACAGAACCCGGCTTATAAATAGTCTTAAAACTCGCGTAGTATCTATTAAAGGAGATTTTTGTGGTAGGCACTCTTTTTTTTGCAGTGATTTCGTTTCTATTGTTGAACAAATTGTTTAAATCCTTTGGAAAAATTCAGAGGCACGATCAACGGCAAATGAGGTCTAAAAAAAATACAACGATGCTAGTCGTTAATAACAACAACGATAAGAAAATATCAACAGAATTTACCGAAATATGTAAGGCGTTTCCGGAATACCAAAAAATTGATTTTATGGAAAAAATGCGAAATAGATTTGATTCCGTGTTTCAGGCTTTTGTTAATGCGAGGTACGAGGAATTAAAGGCGCTCCTCTCTTCTGAGCTTTATGAGAGTTTTTCTGAACAAATATCAAAAAGGGAAAGTTCTAACCTTAGACAGGAAATATTGATAAAACATATAGAAACTATTATAACAAAGGTGATGCCATCTGCGAAAAATTTGATTTTAAATATGAAATTCAACGTATCACAGATGAGCGCCTTAATTAATAGCGAGGGGGTCTCATATAATAACCCGGGGAAAATTTTCCTAGATGTCTCCCATTTTTGGGTTTTTCAAAGAAAAATTTCTAAGGATTCAGACTGGATTTTAATACAAACCAGTATAAAAAATTAGATTATCAAGGTAATACATATTCGTGTTGCTCTCAACTGTATAAGTGATTCGGTTGACTTCAGTATTAAAAAAAGTACCAAAAACCCTAAGTAATTTCAGGGAAATATAGTTTAGGAAATTTCCCGTTACTATAGTTGTCCCAGTTAACATTGATATCGACAAAAGTACCTAAAACATCAGTAATCCTTGGGATAGATTTTAAAAATTATCTTTTTGTTAACTGGAGAGAGTATAACTAGAATGAATATAACACAAAAGGTATCTACATTTTTAGCGCTCATAGCTAAAAGCTAACCTAGTGTAAGCTGATATTAAGTGTATAAAATAATTTTTATACATTTTTTCTTGTTTTTGGATTAAATATTGTATTATAATACCGCTGTATTTTAACTTTTATAAATAATTATAATGCCTGTATTTTTGAAATTGAATATATTTTCTAAATTAAGTAGTGTTGTTTGTATATTTTGCTGGGGATTATTATTCTGTTCTTGTAGTTATTCTAATGATTTTCTTCCCAGTGAAGATTCTGTTATTTTTTCTCCTCCCTATTTGCCTGCACCTCTTATGACAGAGTTTTCTGAAAGTGAATCGAAAGTTTTTTACGCGGAAGTATCCTCTAACTCAATGCTTGAAATAAGAAGAATGGATGGGACAATCTCTGAAGATATGAAAAAAAAACTCCAGAAGAGAGTTAATTTAATTTCTGATTCTGTACTACTAGAATTCGGACAAGGATTTAAGGAGAAATATTTTTTGTTGTTCAATAAAGTAGTACATAGTGAGAATAAGGAAGCCTTTTATGAAGCTGCATCATTGGCCAATCAAGGGGACGAATATAATGTACCTACTGGTTTTTCTGTTAGAGAGGTTCGTCGGTATGGAAGATTTAAAAAGAAAAACCTCCTGAAAATGCTAAATATTATTTGTCCAAGAGTGTCAGAGTTTCTAAAGGGGATGAAAGAGGATATATGCGTAAAAAGTATAATATATATTGTTGAATAGCAAAAAAGGATTTTTAAAAACAGAGTGTGTGGGAAGGAGGGGTTCGTGTAAACAAGCTCCCTCCAGTTTACAAAAATGCATGCTTGTAATTTTTTAAAGCTATATTCCCTTAAAATCACATAGGTTTTGCATTTTTGTTAATACTTAATGTTAATATCAAGTAAACCAACTATATTGAGTCATTTTTCTCAAGGCATTCGATAAGGAAAAAAGGACATACAGCAAAGTGTGGGACGATTTTTAAAAAAAGGAAGACACAAAAAAGGCTTTTGAAAACTCAGTAGAAATCCCTTTGGGGGGTATAGAAAAGTCCTCCAAAAAAGATGATTATGTATCGGAAGAAAAATCTGAAGTTTTTATAGAGCACGTAAAGGAAGACACAGAAAAGGCTTTTAAAAATTCAATAGAAACTCAGCGATAATTGTTTTACTTGACTTCAATATTAACAAAAATACCCCAAACCCCAAATAATTTCAGGGAAATATAGTTTAGGAAATTTCCCGTTACTATAGTTGTTCCAGCTAACATTGATAACAATAAATATACCTAAAACATCAGTAATTCTTGGAATAGATTTTAAAAAATCATCTCTTCGCTAACTGGAAAAAGTATGAAACAAATATTATCAGTCATGAGGGAGAATTGAAAGCTTTTATGGACTTGATTGGAGAAGGACTTGTAGCCCCTCTTAGCCTATCGGTTCGTTAACTATTTCTATTTCTTGTTCTGTTGAAGAGTCTTCGGTGGCTTCCCCCTCCAATATTTTTAGAGCTTCTTTTTCCTCTGAATCAGATACATCTTTGTTAAGTTTTTTATTTTCTACGATAACTTCTTCAATTTCGGTGTCGATAGAACTGTCTTGTTGAATGTTTTTAGCTAATTGGATTTTTTCGACAATAACCGGAGAGTGGGATGAGGCTATGATATTTTCATCAAGTTCTGGCATTTTTCCACCAACAATGGGTTGAGGTAAAACGAGAGCAACGCCTGAACCCTTTTCATCTCCACCACCACCGATAGGGGGTCTACTTGCGGTAATCCCTACATGTATTTTGGCTTGTTTACCATTGTTAAGTGGGATCTTAAAAGCAAGAACCGTTTGATTTGGCAGCGAGTTTGGTAGGTCGATTTTATATTTTTGTAAAAAACGGAGTACTGACCAGTTTCCAATGCATTCAACTTTTGCGCTATCTCCCTCCACTATTAAGTCTGGATCATTCGTATCAGAGACGGGCTTTTCAGCATCGGGATCGTTGCCACCACCCCAACGGAAATTCATACTAATAGCTTCCCCGAGATACCACATATCCGATTTATTTTCACTTATAGCTTCTATGTTCGCATCATTATTTGGTTTAAAAATCCTATCCATTAAATATCCAGTACCAGTTTCAGATTTTTTGTTTATATTAAAATCGATAGTTAATCGAACTTTTGGAGATTCATACTCTCTTTCTGCGAAATCCCCAAAAAATAATCGCATATCATGGATTTTTTTCAAAAAATTATATGAATCTTTAGCGTCATCACCTAGTTGGTATATCTGATCAAAAATATTTTCAGGGGTTCCTCCATACTCGTCATACATTCTAAAGAACTCGCGAACATCTTCAGTATCCGCCTCTGCCATGGGCACTCTCGTGGTTTTATCATAGTCTGTAAAAGGATATTTCCCATTAAGTTTCTTGTCATAAAATTCCTTTAAAACATTATACCTCTTTATGTTCTGTTGTCTGACCAGAACTTCCCCTCTCGCCAATATTCCTCTTTTAACTTTTTTTATTAAATTAATAAAATAGTCACTTGATTCGCCCTTTATGTCATCTAATTTAACCTTTTTTGTTATATTTTCTAAATTATACGAATTGAGGTCTTTTGTGATAAATTTCTCGACGATATTAATAGGACAAGTCGGATCTTTAGCTTTTAGCCTTTTTACTGCATCAACTATTTTAACCCATTTCATAAGTTCCCCATGATTACCAAAATTTTGATCAAAAATGGAATCCGTATTTAAAAGTAGGACAATTGGTTCGGCAAAATCCAGGGCAAGTCTGGTTATCAGTTTTCTTTGCATAACAATATAATTTTTCATATCATCACTATCATCTATACTATAAGCCATATAACTTGCTCCAAGTTCTCCATCCCAATATGAAAAATTAAGATTTTGTGGCATATATGGGTTTTGATTATCTAAAAGCTTTTGAATATGAGATAAAAGAGAGAATCCTACCTTATTTAAAATAGTTCGTAAATCGCTAAAAACAAAATTAAGTTTATCATTACGGAGTATGTTAAGGAGGCTTACAAATTTTGGAGCAACAGCTCTTAGTTCAGAAACTTGTTTTTGTAAAAGTTCTTCAGATGTGAGTTCATCGGTTAATGCGCTTGGAGCATCAACAAAACTTTGTGCTTTCCCAACAATTCCTGCAACAACATTACAAAAATTTGATTTTGCCATAAGGGTTATGCCTTCTTGCATAAATCTCGGAAATTCCTTTACAGAAGTAGCAAGAAATTGTTCGAATGTTTTGCTAATTTCATAGGCATATTGTATAAGTTCATCATCCCAATATACCATCTTGCCCTCTGGAATATCAGTTGTTAGGGCATGTTCTTCTGACTCCTGCATATATGGGGCCTTACAAATTGGTGCCAAACATTTTTCTATCTTAAAAATCCCATGAGATAGAGGCGGTTTTTTGGAACTATGTCCAGAAATATCGCTTTCCAGTGTATCATTAAACTCATCCAGCCTAAGCTTTAGAGTTTCAAACTTAGAGGCAGTTACGTCGAGAATATATTGTGCAACATCCTTTCCAAAAAGCTGTTCGACACCATCGAGAAAATTATTATATTCTTCATTGTTTTTAAAGGTATCTGTATCGAGCCACGTTTCTCCTTCATTTCCTATTTCCTTGCAAGCTTCGGTTATATCTCTTGAAAATTGTACAACTTTCTTACAATCAGGAATTTTTTGTATATTTTGTTTACTGAGACTATTTATAAGATCATTAAGGAAGTATATTATGCTTCCAGTTTTGCTATCAGAAAATACAGCGTCTAAAAAAGTTTGAAAAAGATTGATTAATGTGTCGTAAGCAACTTTTTTATATGGAGATAAATTAATGGGAGGAAAAGGTGTATTCATTAGGATACTACGAAATTGTTCATAGTTATCGAGAAATTCACTAGGGAGAGTTCCTTTAAATGTATAATCAACTAAATCGTTTAGGTCCTTTGGGTCTCCGGAACTACGCAAACTATCAAATTTTTTTATATTTTTATCGAGCTCAATTAATCCATCGACATACTTTTTCATATTTTTGTATTCTCGTGATTTATATGGATTTAGGACCTCTCCAATATTTTTAGAAAAATCGTGTGGTTTAGTATTAAATAGATTGCGAGCTTTCAAAATTAGATTCATGTAAATTGTTCTAACAACAACTCTTTGATACGAAATACGGAGGGTTTCAATAAGTCTTGTGTTAATACTACTAAACCATGAAGCAGGGACAAACATAGAAGAAAAGCGAATATTGTTGAGCTGCTGCATCATTATAAAAAGCTGGTTTGTACACTCACTTAGTATTTCATTTCCATTGCTTTCCAGCTTATCC
Source organism: Holosporales bacterium (assembly GCA_031269095.1). Classification (GTDB taxonomy): domain Bacteria; phylum Pseudomonadota; class Alphaproteobacteria; order RUG11792; family RUG11792; genus JAIRWI01. The sequence continues at coordinate 21,217 of JAIRWI010000008.1, read as the reverse complement.
ATCGTTAAATTTGAAGCGCTCTTAATAAGAGACGATACCTTAAACAGTGATGGATACATCATATCTCGACTATGGCGAAGTTGCTCTCTTGCATGAAAAAGTCCATAGCTTCCAATTGCAACAAAGGCTGCCGTTGAGAACTTAGCAATTAGTATGGATTTGTTGGATTGATGAATTTTCCTTTTCATAGGAGAGGCGATTCCATCCTCAATAAAAATCTTCTTTAGGAGTAAATCTTCAAAAAAGAAAATTTTCTTGGGGGCAAACTCCTCCCCTTTGAGTGATGCTGTAAGATTTCCTGCTTCATTTACATCTGCATCAGGAGTCCCCATAATAGCCATGTCTTCAGCGTTCCCGGTACCACTGAACTGCAGAAGGGGAACCATTTTACTGTCTCCTGTAAAATACATTCCTCTAAAATAAAACCGTTCTTCTGTAGAACCGGATCTAAATACGTAATCAATATAGATTCTTAAATTTTCTTTGATTGTTAGAAGTTCGCTAGGAAAAACAAACACACCATCGCGAGTTGTTGTGATTCCAGCTTCAGAAAATATTTCCATACGTATTTCATTGAGTTCGTCTTCGATCGATTCAAATGCATCATCAATCCATCTTGAATTATATATAGATTCAAGAGAATACGGACAAGACCATCCAAGCATATTGTTTCTATTTCTAACAGGGATTTCAGAACAAAAACTTTGGAATCCTGGGACGATATCTGTTTTTGTTACGACGACATATATAGGAAGTTTCATTCCTAGGAAATTTTGGGCAAAATTTAGTTTTCTAGCTATGTATTGTGCGCGAGATTTTAGATTATCAATAGATAGCCTATTTTTTCCATAAAGCTCCGTTGCTGGAATTGTTAAGAGTATACCATTAAGAGGGCGTTCACTTCTGTAGCGAGAGAGCATGCTGAGTGTTATATCCCAGCTATCATTATCCGCCTTAGAGCCTTCTTTAGGTAAAAATGTTTCTCCTTTTATATCAAGAACAACACCATTTCTAAGAAACCACCAGGTGCAGTCTGCTTCTTCATCATCATCGTCGAATATTTCATCATGGGTAAAACCAGAGAGAAGGGAAGATTTTCCGGAATTAGAGGCTCCAACAACCATAAACCAGGGAAGCTTGTATTTATACCCAGTCCCTAGGTTTTTTCTCATAAAGTCCATTGATTTGAAAAATGAACGGATAGTGTTATGAACCTTTATGTATCCGTTTACTATCAAAAATTTATTAATTGATTCTCCAAGAGGGAGTAGTGGTTTTCCTTGGAGATCATACTTAATGCTTTTCTCCTCTTTTTGTTGCATCGCAGAGGGGGGAAGATTTATAGCTTTCTTTGCCTCAGCTTTTTTCATAGAAATGATAGTCCAAATGGTTACGGCAAGCATCGATACAAAAGCTGCCGAAAGAACAATTCCTATAAGAGCTGGAAGAGAGAGTGTTAAATTCTCTACGATTTTATCAAAGAGAGTTAAAGATGCCATAACTCTATACCAAAGGCTCCTTTCTCACTATTTCTGCGATAGAATTTAATATATCACTTATTTCGTCGGTTATCCCAAACCAAACGGCAAATGATATAACAATATACACTGCAACAATGCTTGAGATACACATTGACCAAAATCTTGTGTTTGGTAGACTTTCTTTGGATTCTTCAACAAAGGTATTTTCGTAGCATTGTTCGATCATATTCGTTCTTCCTGGATAAAAAAGTTTTGAAGATTTCGAATGCAGTATTGAATATAGTTTATCCTTATACCATGAGAGGTATTCGTGTTCGTTTTCCGCCCCTCTATATCTCCCCTTAAATCCAAGGCTTAGGGACATGAGGTACAAAAAAGCTATTTCATCGTTGGTATTATTAGAATCGACTATGAATTCATCAAGATTTAAAAAAAATTTCTCACCGGAAATTTCACTCTGAAACATTTGTTTTTCTAGTAGGGAAAATCTCCAAAATTTTGCTCCCTCCCATCTGATATTGATAAAAACCTCATCAGCTAAGGCGGTCATGATATATTTTGCTTCTTCTAGTTTTTTAGAACTAGTTCGAGATTTTCTAGAAAGAATATCAAAAACCTTGTTTATAACACTTATAATCTCTTTTTGAACCTTAACAATCATAGTTTCTACTTCTGTAGATGATTGAGAATCTGAAATGGTAGCTGCATCACTAGGGTCAACTGAATCAGTTTTAAAAAAATGGCTAAGGCAGATCTCTTTTTGTTTTAAAAGTTCATAGTAGAATGCTTGAAATCCATGAACGATTGGGCTGTCACTTGCTCTAAATTGTATCATATACCTAATAAAACCTATATTTTATAAAACAAAAAACACTATTGTAATTATCTATATCTTTAAAACTACGCTGCATTCTTGATTCTACTCTTTTCTTTCGGTATGTATACAGTTATTTCAAGAGGTCTGTTTGTTGCACTATCGCCCGGATTAAAAATATGTAAGTTCTGTTCTCCTTTTATAAATGTGTTATCTAATGTTATTTCAAAAAGCAGAACACCAAATCCTGGCATAATTTTGCAGAACATATCATTTGAAGAAATACTTCTTTTGGCTCCTTTAACTCTTTTTTCTCTGACATTTTCAATTGCAACATCAGAAACAATTATTGCATTATCCATCCAGGATAATACGTCTGAATTTAATTCAGCTCGAACTCCGATATATATTTTTCCATCAGTACAGGCTTCTAAATCGTCTTGGGTTATATAATGATAAAAGAATCTTTCTTTTTTATCCATTGTGATGGTGGTAAATCCTCTTTCAACTATAGAAATATAGTGATCGATCATATCAATAAGAGGATATATAGAAAAATCTATATTTTCATGATTATATGGACGCATTATAGGAGCTATATCCATCGGGATGAGGACAGAAACTATTCCAAGAGTTCTAGAAAGTTCTTGGTATAAATCATATGGTCTAATCTGATCACTATATATAAGAGCTTCAAAGCTAGGAAGAACCATAAGAAGTTGCTTTAAAATTTGTTCTGTTCCAGTAATCGCATTCAAACTTCCCGTTTGATTTTTTAATTTTTCCGATAAAAAGGTCACCTTCTCGCGAAGACTCAAAGCAAGTTTTCTGCAACGCTCCCACATTGGAAAATGTTTAGCTATAAAAAAGCAAGGGGGAGTCCAATTCTTAATGTGATATACACCTTCTATTTTTATTATTTTACATAACGGAAAACCAATACAGGAATTTGGTATTTCATCAATGCTCAAAAAAGCGTTAGGGAAGAGTCTTGGAATTTTTACTTCATTGTCTAAAATATTGTCATCCTTGGTATATCCGACATCCAAAGAATAAAACCTCGGAGGATTAGAAAGAAGGGGGGATGAATCCGAATTGCTTTTAAGTATTGATAAATAAACTGTGGCTTCGTTTTGATCACGTTTCATCAATGATTTAACATTAACTTCAATGGGTTTTAGTTTATTAGTGTCATCAGGAAAATAACTGAGAATTAGACCATCTGGGAAAATTGCTTCTATTTCGTTTATTCTGTAAATTCCGTTTGGAAGAGCTACATTATCAATCCTAAGATGACATACTCCAAAATGTATGGAGGACAAAAGTTTTATCTGGTGGGCAAGGATTTGTTCATACCGAAGATCGTTTTGTTGAAAATGGTGTTGAGAAAGAAGCATACCCTCATGCCAGTTAATATTGAAAGGTATCGGAAAATTTTTATCAGATAAAGCTGCCATTGTTCGATATGATTTCAAATCCATACTCTCTCATACTGTGAGATTTTATAGAATTATGATATAAAATTGAAGGAAATTTTGATAAAATTGCCGATTTCCTAAATTCATACTGAAAATAGCGAACTCAATTTGTATACCATCGTATTCCTACAAATATAAGTACTTTTTTTTAAGCTTATGTAATCTATCATCAGCTTCGGAAAACTCCTTTTTAAAAATTATTTTTTTAAAACTTTTAGGGATTTAGCCAAGATTTTGGTAATCCTCTATCCATTCTTCTTCTGACATAATTTTTATTCCAAGACCTAGTGCCTGTTTAAGTTTGCTGCCCGGATTTTCTCCAATAACAAGGTAATCTGTGTTTTTCGATACAGACGAATTAACTCTTGCACCAACATTAATAGCCTGTTGTTTGATTTCTTCGCGACTAATATTGGTGAATTTTCCACTAAATACTATTATTTTATCTGATAATTTATTATATACCTTAATGGTATCTTGTGGGGATATTATTACTACATAGTTTAATAAATTTTTTACAAAGCCAATATTTATTTCATCTCTAAAATAGTTATAAATATCCACTGCCATAAGTTCTCCTATCCCATCAATTTCAGTTAAATCATCTATAGAACAGTTTATTAACTCATCTACATTTTTAAATTTACCTGCGAGGGCCCTGGCTGAGATTTCGCCAATCTGGTTAATTCCAAGGCTTGTAATAAACCTATAAAATTCAATATTTCTACTTTTTTCTATATTTTTAAAAAGCTTGTTTGCGGAAAGTTTCCCATATCCAGGCATTTGGTGAATAGGATAATTATGGAGTTCGAATATATCTATTGGATTTTTTAAGATTCCTGCGTTGTAGAAAATACTAATTTGTTGTTTTCCAAAACCGTCTATATTAAAGCAATGTTTGGAAACAAAGTATGCAATATACTGAACAATTTGTGATTTACATCCATATTTATTTGGGCACATGCAGCTGCCATGTTTTAGAACAATAACAGCAGTTCCACATGATGGACATACAGTTGGAGAAGCATATTCGGGGATATTGGAATTATGAGACCTTTCAGTTGTATCAATTCTAGTGATTTTTGGGATAACTTCCCCAGAACGTTTAATAAACAACGTGTCACCGATTCTAAGATCCAACCTTTTTATTTCCTCAAAATTATGTAAGGTAGAACGAGAAATTATAACCCCTCCAATATTTACGGGTTTAAGAATTGCAACAGGGGTGATAACCCCCGATCTACCAACTGACAGCTCTATGTCAAAAAGAGTTGTTTTAAACTCTTCATCTTTAAATTTAAAAGCAACTGAATGCCGCGGACTTCTTCCTACAAATCCTAATCTTTTTTGGAATTCTAGATTATTTACCTTAAAAACAGTTCCATCTATGTCATAATTCAATTCAGTGCGTTTTTTCGACATTTTTTCGTAGTAACTAATAATTTCTGCAATATTTTCGCATATTTCATATTCCGCGACACTGAATCCTAGATTTGATAGTTTTTTCAATATATCTGTTTGATATTTATATTTATTCTCATTGCTTATTATAGAGTATGCAAAAAATTTAAGGTTTCTTGAAGCCGTAATACTTGGATCAAGCTGTCGAAGCGAACCAGAGGCGGCGTTACGCGTATTGGAAAAAATATTAGTTTCAGACTGCATTCTTTCTTTATTTAAGTTTATAAATGAAGAAATTGGCATATAAATTTCACCTCGTACTTCTATATTATCGCTATTTATAACGTGGGGAATATCTTTAATAGTTAAAACATTATTAGTTATATTTTCTCCGATATTTCCATTCCCTCTGGTAGAAGCTTCATATATATGTCCTTTTTTATATATAATCGAGACAGACAAACCATCTATTTTTTGTTCCGCACAAAAATCTATTGCGCTACTTTCTATATTTAAAAATTTTGTAGTTCTTTCTATAAAATCTTCCATATCGGTTCTATTAAAAGCATTATCAAGAGATAACATTGGGGGAAAATGATTTACCTTTGAAAAAGGTTCAAGAAGTTTTTGTGGACCAACATTGTGTGAAGGAGAAGTTATAAAATCAAATTCTGGATACGCTGTTTCAAGTTCTAGTAACTTTTTTCTAAGTTCATCGTATTCAAAATCTCCTATTAAAGGGGCCGACTTATTGTAGTATAAATTATCATGTCTTTTAATTTCACTAGATAGCCACTCTATTTTTTTTTTGATATTATCCTTTTTTTGCATCATACCTGTACACGTATACCGCTTGTTATTACTATTTTTAGTCGATTAGATTATATCAATATTTTTTTATCTTTTCCAAAAACTAAGTTTTTAGGGATTTTTCTGTATATTCATGCCGGTTAATAAAGGGGGAGTTTTTTTAAAAACTATATCGGACTTGCAGAAGTTTTTGCGATTTCAACAGTTTAGCTATTAATTAGAATAAGTATAATCGGTCTTTTAATTGTTTTTTACTAGATATAGTTTTGTAACCGAGTTTTGACCTGGGGAACACCAAGAATTTTGATTATGTTCACAATATTAGGCCCATGCTCTATTCCGGTTAAAGCTAGACGAAGAGGCATATATAAGTCCTTTCCAGATATACCAGTCGCTGATTTAAGTTTATCTAATAAATTATCTAAAATATGTATATCAAGAAGTTCTAAAGTTGTTTTTATAACTTTTTTTTCGTTTTCATTTTGTGGCACATAATCGCTTCGAAAATCTTCTAGAAAAATATTTTTCCACATTTCAAGATCAGACATTTTTTCTACATTCTGATGAACTAAATCGAATACATTTCTATCTATATCAAAATCGATTTCTTCATATGAATAATTATGTAAAACTTTTTTATTTAATAAAAACAATTCATCTATACTGAATTTTGGAGAATTGCTGCTAAATTTTGAGAGTTCAAAATTTTCAATTACCTTATCCACGGAAGTGAAAGGGATTGTATCGATAGATGAACCCAGTGTTGCCATCATATTTATGATAGTTATCGGAAGGATTTCTTTTTTTTGAAGGTCTCCAAGATTAAGACTTCCGAGTCTTTTCGAAAATTGCGAACCATCTTTATTAATTAATAAAGACAAATGTGCAAATTCGATATTGATTGGCTTATTTTCTGATATTTCATTTAGAATCGCAAGTTGAACTGCTGTATTGGTAATGTGATCTTGCCCTCTTATTATATGGGTTATATTGTAATCGAAATCGTCTATAATTGAGGAGAAGGTGTATAAATATGTTCCATCAGCTTTTATAATAATCGGATCACTGACATTTTTCAGGTCGTACGATATTTTTCCAAATACCAAATCATTCCATGTTATGGTTTGGTCTGGTAATTTAAACCTATAGTATACGGGGGGAGAATCAGCCGTAACCGGATAGTTGCTGCTGCTAAGGGATGATCTGTCGTAGATAGGAGGTTTTCCCTTAGTTATCGCGAGTCTTCTTTTGTATTCGAGTTCTTCTTCAGTTTCGTAACACGGGTATATCGAGCCTTTTTCTATAAGTTTGTTCTTTATTTCATCATATCTGCCAAATCTACTACTTTGTTTAAAAGTCGAATCATAAAATATTCCAAGCCAAGAAAGATCTTTGACTATAGATTGCTCATATATTTCTTGAGATCTCTGAGTATCTGTATCATCTAATCTAAATAAGAAATGACCTTTGTTCTTTTTGCAAAAAAGGTAGTTAATGATAGCAATTCTTGCGTTCCCTATATGCATATATCCAGTTGGACTCGGTGCAAATCTAACCTTACAATTCATTCAGTCTGTTGCTGTAAAAGTTTTTATATAATTTTCATTATATACTCAATAAAATCAAAAATGCCATTCTTGTACCAATTTTGGCATATTATAATAGTGATGGATAATGCTTAAAGATATAAAAGCTCTCTGGGGGAATCTATTTTTCAATAAAAGAAATAAAATCGTAGATATACTTATTATAAATGTAATTATTGATAATAATATGATAAATTTTTATCTTAATCAATAATGTATTGGCGGTTTTGTAAATGAGATATCGTTACGATAACAGTAAGTTTATACATATACATCGAGTTCAAGATTAAGAAAAAGAACGGCATGTCTTGGATAACTACGCCAGATTGTAGTGCTCCTATCTTTGAAGAAGCTAAAGAGGATAATACTTGGCTGAAGGCTTTGATAAAAGCTCACCTCTGGATGAGAGAACTAAAACGCGGAAAATACTCATCAATCCAAGAACTATCCGAGAAAAAGAATATACCTAAAACATACACCAGAAGAATCCTGAACCTCTGCTACCTGTCTGTAAAAATACAACAGAAAGAGCAGAGATTGTGCAGGATGTGGTTTATGATGTCCCGCTGAGTTGGATAGAGAAGGAGGAGAGGTTTCTATAACATAAAATAGTTGGCTCCAAACTGTTTAAAGGGTTGAAACCCTTAGTTATCAAGCGGTTCGAAACGAGTTGATTTCTTATCTGTATGTCGTGTAAGAGTTTAACTAATGTGGTGGGGTATTGGATATGTGCTGTATGAGCATAAGATCGTCTATCGACTGAGTATGCGATTACGGGTTTATCTATTAGAGCGGTGCTACCGTAGAGTCTACCCAGTTTAAGAATTCGTCTGTTTCATTGAACCCTAATTGTGTAAATATTTCTATGCCTATAGATGCTTTAAAATCCTTCGTATGACTACATTTTGTAAACATACTCAATATCTGTGCGAAATTTATACTGGAGAAAGAGAAAAGAGAAGGAGGAATATCTACTAAGTATGCAACTAGCAAATTTGCTAAACTATTGATAGGCAGTAGATCAGTTGCTAGAAAACCATTTGCCCATAGGAAATTCGCCCACACTTTATCGAAAGTAACCGCATGATGACTTGATAATGTAGATAAGGATAAGGATGAGGATGAGGATGAGGATGAGGATGAGGATGAGGATGAGGATGAGGATGAGGATGAGGATGAGGATGAGGATGAGGATGACGTAGCAGGTGTAGAAGATGGCACAAGAGATGACGTTTCCCACAATCCAGTTGCATTTATACGAAATTTTAATGTTTCTTGTGGATTTGGAAATGTGATATTAGAAATGACAGCCTTCATCACCTTCAATAATCTATCTAAAATTGTTACTTTAGCAAGATACCCAGATTGCACAATACTTGTCAAAGCCGTTATTTCCTGACCAATTGATTCAGCAGTCGGAGATAAAAATGGCAGAATTGTTCCGAATAATGAAGTTACTGATGAAATAATTGAAGTGGCAGTGCTCGTCTTGTCCTTCAGTGCATCTCTGGTAGCGCTAGACACGGATGACATTACCATTTCTGTTAATTTTGTAGAAGTAGGAATAGATGGATCTAGCGTAGTTCCATCGCGTACTGTTTGATATAGTATTCTGTTAGCCTGATTAGTCATAGTAAGTTTAGACCCATCAGGTGAAATTGTTACCTTATAATACAATTCATCTGAAGCTAAATCGCCTGTACAAAATATAGATATAATATTCCGACCATTATCAGTAATTGCTGGACATCTACAAGGCGCCGATATACTCCTGTCATACAACGTGATAAAATGCGGAGAGCAATAGTGGTGCCTCAAACTAGGATCAGTTGGCCCTAATACAGGAAAAGCATCCCCAAAACTTTGAAATTTTTGTATAAATGTTGTGCCAGAAGTAGCTTCGTCTACATAATATTTGGGGATTAAATCTGGACTTATTATAACAGAGGATACAATGCCAAGAAATGGGGTGATAGCTATATCCCTAGTATGTAGGATTTCTGTTCTGTTTTTAGGATTTCTGTAAAACAAAATTTTGTCTATAAGCACAAACTCTCTACCTTCGTTACTACCGTGATGAGACAATGGAGCTACATCAACGTCAGTTAACTGCACAGTTATTTTGTCCAGTAATTTTCCACTTGCATCTCCTGCAAGCAAGATCACTCTTGGCGTTGCAAAATTACATTTTATTTTGAGTAAGAGGTTTTTTTCGTGAACACCAGGAGCAGATATTACAGCTTCCGGAAAAATAGGGAGTAAAGTAACTGTTGGTCCAAGAACGTTAGCTAACTTAACACTCCACTGCTTTTGAGAAAAAACTTCTTCAGTTCCCCCATATTTCTTCCAAGTTTCGGATTTTTTGATAGGATTATGTCCCACCAGTAATTTTGCAACGATAGGTGCTTTAGGAGTTGGAAGCATTTTTGTTCTGACTTCATTAATGTTTTTAACTAATAATATCAGTGGTTCAAGTAAATTTTGATGATCATCATGATCATGAGAAATTACAACAGTTAAATTTTCCGTATTACGCAAGAGAGTCTGCAACATTCCACTTTTGGCAACCGTAAAAACATCACATTCGCCGCTTTTTGTTATCCATTCATGCTCTTTTATTCCTTTTCCACAATCATAGATAAAGGTGTTTTTGTCCATGCTTAATATATTAAAATTGCCTTGGCCAACTTTTAGTATGCTAAATTGATGTTCGGTTGATAGTGCTACGAATGAACAACATATAAAAGCAACAAACCAAATGAAGTTAAATGTTTTCATAAATTTAAACCTGATAGTTAATAAGCTGGTACATAACATTTAAATCTGTCATCTTTAGACAAAATTCCATAAAACTTTTGAAGCAACTTTTGAGCAAGTTCTTTGTCTCCATTGACAGCAGAGGATAATCTATTTATAACGTTTTCAACAACATCTGTACGCGCAGACTTATATATATTAGTACCGTCTGTTTGTGAAGCATAAAGTAACTGAGTTATTTTGTAGTTGTCGCTTCCAAACAAACTTGTATCGCTTTTTGCTATTGTGATCATATTACTCAAGCATAGCGTCCGAAAATCTGTCATAGATTCTCCTGCGAATAAATATGCCAAATAAATATTTTGTGTTAGTGTTGATTTTTGCGCAGTACTTAAACTGCTAAGGTTTGATATTTCTCCGAATGGTTTTTCCATGTCAGCAATTGATGATATTGCCCCACTGGAAACTTCCACTCCAAATTTTACCGACGACTCTTGTGTAAAAAAAATTGCGGTAGTACCACTTGCATTCACGATACAGCTAGCTCCTATAAAAACTATACATATCAACCTCAAAGCTTTACAAAACATAACTTCACCTATCAAAAAACAAACAACACGCTAGTATTCTACTACATTTTTATTGACTACAACACGTACTTTTAGTTTATATCAAAAATAGTTAATAAATTACTAATATTCTCAATAACTGACAATTAATTCCTTCAAATATCACTATTTTTGTTTGATTATACAAACCTCAAAAATTTTGATTGACGTGACACTTGGCGTAGTTTGTTCGCTTCCTATTTGTGTCTCATAAAAAATACGAAACATATTCTTATTTAATGTGCAAAACGTAGGATTTTCAGGGATTACATAATTTTTGACAAAAAGTTTTGCGTAAGTTACTCGTTAAAAAACGAGATGTCATTCGAAAAAGTGAGAATTTACGAGGTTTTCAGGTTCGATACCTCGTTATGTCGAAGTATCATTCAAATGGAGTTATTGACCCATTTTGGAGTTAAAACAGCCCAAAATATGCAACACATCAAGCTATCGAAGTATTATACCAATACATGCTAACCCTTATATTTCAACGGTTCTAGCGCATCTCCGAAAATTAGTAGGAGTTTGTTCAGGAAGAAAATTTTGGCGGAGAGAGAGGGATTCGAACCCTCGATACAAACAAACAGACACCCTCTATTCCCTTAAGGACGCTGGGGCCTAGGAAATTACAAAAAACTTAAAACTGTATACAGATGCAGCTTGGTGGCGGAGAGAGAGGGATTCGAACCCTCGATACGCCGTTAAACGTATACTCGCTTTCCAGGCGGGCGCCTTCAGCCTCTCGGCCATCTCTCCAAAAATAGTTTGCTATAGTAATAACACCGAGAAATTCTAACAGAAAGGCTCCAAAAGATCCATGCTATTATCTATCAATTTTTGATCTTCTGCTTCTATCATAATTCTCGTTAAATCTTCAGTTCCTGACTTGCGAATAATTATCCTGCCCCTTTCCTGTAGAATATTTTGGCTTATTTTTTTTACGATGTTTTCTACATTAGGATCTACTTCGCTATAAATATTTTTAAACTTTTGCGGATATGGTTTATAAAGATTTTTTATCTCCGAAGATCTTTTGTTATTAGATACGAGATAGTTTAATACCTGGAGAGCTGCTATCATTCCATCTCCAGTAGTAGTATAGTCAGTCATCACTATATGTCCGGATTTTTCTCCACCAAGATTAGCTCCCTTTTTAAACATAGTTTCAAGAACATGCCGATCTCCAACATCGCATGTTTCTAGATGTAAACCCAGAGATTCAAGATATCTGGCAAGTCCCGTGTTTGACAGCTTTGTTGCAACTATATTATCTCCCTTAAGAACCCCCCTGTTTTTCCAATCTGTCGCAATCACGGCAAGTATGTAATCACCATCAAGTATTTCGCCATTATTATCGACAATAATTAATCTATCTGCATCCCCGTCCAATGCGAATCCTATATCTGCATTATTTTCTTTAACTTTTTTTTGTAGAAGCTCAGTATTTGTAGCTCCGCATTGAGCATTAATATTAAGCCCATCCGGAGAATTACCAACCATTATAATTTCCGCACCAAGCTCCCAAAAAATTTCGGGAGCGACTTTATAGGCTGCTCCATTAGCGGAATCGATAACTATTTTTACCCCAAATAATTTTAGATTTCGCTTAAAAGAGCTTTTTACGAATTCGACGTATCTCCCATCTATATCATCTATTCTCTTAGCTTTTCCCAGTTTTTCTGGACTAGCCAATTTAAAATTTTTTCTAAAAAAAATATCCGTAATTGCTTGTTCATCTGATATGGATAGCTTGAAACCAGAGCTATTAAAAAATTTTATACCATTATCTTGATATGGATTATGCGAAGCGGAAATAACCACTCCTAAATTGGCTCTCATACTTCTTGTAAGCATTGAAATAGCTGGAGTTGGAATTGGACCAAGTAACATTACATTTGCTCCTGCCGAAACGAACCCCGCAGTTAGGGCAGATTCAAGCATATATCCGGATAACCTCGTATCTTTCCCGATAACTATCGTGAAATTTTCTGATTTACTGTCAAAATAAGTTGCTGCAGCTAGGGCGAGATTTGTAACGTGTTCTGGGGTTATATACCCGCTGTTTGTTAAACCTCTTATTCCATCTGTCCCAAAAATATTCGACGATATTTGCATACGTTATCCCTTTTTGCCAAATGTTATATGACACGAGCAAGTTGTACAATGGTTTATATTCGAGGGGGAATTCGTAGAGGGATTTCAAAAGCCCTTCCCCCTGAAATTATTGAGGTTTTTGTATTTATATAGTAGTTCTAGTTGGCAATAGGTTAATTTTTAAAAATATATTTCAGGGAATTGCTTGGTTTTTATCATTTTTGTTAATTTCCAAGTTAACCAACACAACTATACCAGCTTGATTATCGAATTAATTAATTATACTCAATCTAGTTAGCAACGGGGTAATTTTTTATGCTATATATCTTGAAATTGTTTTGGTTTTTATCATTTTTGTTAATACTAATGTCGAGTAAATCAATCATATAATAAATAATCCCAACTTATCACTGAGATCGGGGATAAATGGTATCTTTAGCTATTTATTCCTGGAATATTTCAAATAATTAATATTATTAACATGCGTATTATATTCTTTTGAAAATACATGATGTTTTTGATCTGAGGAGGCAACGAAATATAGATAATCTGTACTTATTTCACTAAGAACAGCCATGATTGATTTATATGAAGGAGCGCATATTGCGGATGGTGGGAGCCCTTTGACTTTATAGGTATTATAAGGAGATTCAAACTTCCAATCACTCCTAAGAAGTTGTCTATTGAGAATTCCATACCTATTCGACACTGCGTATACAACAGTTGGATCACTTTGTAATCTCATATTAAATTTTAGTCTGTTTTTAAAAACAGAAGCGACAAGAGGGCGTTCATGATCAATACTAGTTTCTTTTTCTACAATGGAAGCGAGTATTATAGTGTTTTTTATAAAAGCATCATCTTTATCGACAAATAACTCTTCAATCACCTGCTTCATTTTATTTTGCATTTTTTTTATTATACTTTTTTTTGATTCTCCTTTTTTGTAGAAATACGTTGAAGGGAAGAGAGATGCTTCTTCGGGAATTTCAGATATAGTTCCAGTAAGATTTTTGTTATCATTAAGCTTTTCTACAATTCTTTTAGAGGTATATCCTTCCGGAATAGTTATCTTTCTGGTAACTGATCTGTTTTTTAATATTTTTATTATCACAGAAAAAGCTGTTTCGTGGTACTCAATAAGATATTCCCCAGCTTGAATTTTACCCAAAAAGAGTGGGATTTTTGACACTATCCAAAACGGCACAGTGATTTCATATGATCCATCTTTCTTTATGACCTGATAAAAATCTGAGTTTTTGGATAAGTATACGCAATGTGCGTTATTATCACTTTTTTGAAAAAAAGATAAAAAAAACATAAAAAGCGCTGTGACCAAAACGAGGTAAGTTATTTTGGGTTTTCCCATGGACACCACAATCTTTAAAAAAAAAAATGGTGGTCACAACAGGGATTGAACCTGTGACCCCCACGATGTCAACGTGGTGCTCTACCGCTGAGCTATATGACCGCACACTATATGCTACTATCCGCTCCGGATTGTAACATACACCACACGTGAACGCCAGCAGAATTATACACATTCCCCAAGTTGCTATTAGTACCGATATGAGTACAAAGTAGGATAGAGAGTTTTATAATCTGGGATAACGAGATTCTTGGTAATTTTCCCCAAATACCTAATTTTATATGTGTTCATTTAATGTCTTTTTTTATTGTAATGTACTATATAATGCTGTTGTCTAGGTAGTTTAGCTAAAAAGAATCGGTAGTTTAATGACTTCATTGTTGCTGGATAAAAGCCAAAGAATTTTAATATTGGGATATGGGGTATCTGGAACTTCTACTGCAAATTTTTTAAAAAACAAAGGATTTGAAGTTTTTATACATGATGATTCTATGTCTGACTTTTTTCGGCAACGTAGTCATTCTGTTGAAAAGGATTTTGATATACTCGTTAAAAGTCCTGGAATTCCTTTTATGCCTAATAATGCTCATTTTTGGGTAAAGAAAGCTATGGAAAAAAAGATTCCGATTCTTTCCAACTATGATATTTGGAGTTTATTCAATCCAAAAGCCAGAGTTGTATGTATAACTGGAACAAATGGTAAATCAACAACAACAGCTCTTATAACCCATATTTTACAAAAATCCGGAAAAGATGCTGTAATGGGAGGAAACATTGGTATACCATATGGCGATATTTCACAAAAACATGATATATATATTTTTGAAATGTCATCGTATGAGCTCGCTATATCAAAATACATGAACTTTGAAGTTTGTTGCCTTCTAAATATTGCTCCCGACCATCTTGAAAACCACGGTAGTTTTGAAAACTATGTAGAGGCAAAATACAGAGCTCTTGATTACTCTAAGATAAAGGTTATTAATTCTACTGATAAAATCACTGTTGATAAGTACGATAGCGGGACAATCGTAGTTTCACAAAATGGTATAGAGTTGCCAGACAATAATTGTCCTAGTCTTAAAGGAAGGCATAATAAAGAAAATGCGGCATTCGCATATGAAGTATGCAGATATTTTGGTATTTTTCATCACGAAATAATACGTCATATGGAAAGTTTTGAAGCGCTCCCGCATAGAATGAACGTCGTTCGGGTAATTGGCAATACAATATTTGTTAATGATAGCAAAGCGACAAATCCAGATTCTGCCGCTCGTGCACTCGATTCATATTACGAGTCTCATAAAATATTTTGGCTTGTTGGGGGAAGAAGCAAAGGGATCGATCCTCTCCCATATATCGATAAATATATAACAATGGCGAATAATATCTATAAAATATATCTCTTTGGTGAATCTATGGCGGAATTTGAAGAAAAATTTGGGAACAAAACAATCAAATGTGGGTCTATAGAAAATGCTTTGAAGTCCGCATATAATGATGCAATTTCTTTTGAAAAAGGGCAAAACGTAGTGCTATTTTCTCCAATGTGCACCAGTTTTGACCAATTTAAGAACTTCTCTGAGCGTGGAGAATTCTTTACTAGACTAGTTCAAGAATTATAACGTACTATACTCGTCCTAGTTGGTAATAGGTTAATTTTTTAAAACATATCCCAAGAATTACTGATATTTTAGGTACGTTTATCGATATCAATGTTAGGTAGAGCAAGTATATATAAAACTATTTGAGATTAACTTATTTAAAATAAAAAAAAATGGACTTTAAAAATCCTTAAAATTTTTTAAGTCGAATTTGCGACCAGGTACGTGTAGCTGCTTTATCAAAGTACATATCTTCTTTGGTAACACTTTTAGCCCCCATTATAAATTCCGGGTTAATTTTTTCATCACTGGTTGTTGTGTATATCCCCGAATATTTAGTTATTTCCTCACCAATCGCTTTTTTTAACATATAATTTATGAACTTATAGGCATTTTCTGTGTGAGGAGCTGATGTTGGGATAGCCATACAATCCAACCAAAATACGCTTCCTTCTTTCGGAAGAATATATCTTATCTTTTTCCCCATATTTTTTCCGGCTAATATTGCACGGTATATATTATCAGATGTTCCAATGCCAATACATATACTCCCATTAAGGAGATCGCTAATAATTGTTGTAGAAGAAAATTTCGTAATATATGGTCTAAGTTTTTTGAAATGGTTTAAAAAACTTTCTAAACATTTTTTGTTCTTAGTATTTGTGGGTAATCCCAAATATAACATAGTTTGCTGAAAAATATCAACAAACTCTTCTGGAAAACTTACACCGTATTTGTATAAATGCTGTAAAATCGAGGGATTTAAAATGATATCATAGGAGTCTATGTTAATCCAAGAAAGCTCCCTTTTTACGATATCTTCATTAATTGCTATTCCAATTGTTCCCCAAAAATATGGTATAAAATAGTCTATGTTTCCGATTTTTTTCACTATTTCTTGATTTAGATTCTTCGTATTTGGGATTTTGGAATAATCCAGCTTTTGGTATAATCCTATAGAGTTTTGCCTTGTGGCGTACGGTGTGAGAGATGGAAATATAACATCATAACCATTACGACCATTTGCAGTTGCAACTAGTTTCGCTTCAAGAGTCTCGTTGTTGTCATATATGTCATAGTTAACGCTTATACCTGTTTCTTTTTTGAAATCTTTAATAATGTGTGAAGGAATAATTCCATACCATCCATATACATTTACCGTATTTTTTTTATCGTAATTTACGTAATTTTGGTAAATTACAACGGTAAGGGCTAGGAATAGCATAAAGTATTTCAAATTCTTAAGCATCTTCCCTCTTAGTTATTTTTCTTAAAAGTTTTTCGAAAAAAACAGCTGCTAAACATATAAGTGATATACATGCTATCGCGTACATAACAGGGCTTTGGCTGGTAAAATTATAAATAATGGAATTAGACATATCTTGAGGCGTATCTACCAAAAAAGAATTTTCTAGAAAAAAGGTTTTGATGACCATTCTGGTTGCTATTATGAACACCGATAATGCCGCTATGATATTTATATATTCTTTTTTTATAATGCGAGTTAGAATTTTTCCTATCCATATTCCAAAAGCTGCTCCCAAAAACAATATCGCAACAAAGAAAAAATCGCAATTATAACCTCTCTCTGCATAAACAATAGTTACAATTACACTTATAACAAATCCTGTAAGAGAGGTTGTCCCACGTACTACTGGGCTTATTCTTCCTATTAAATAGGTCAGAATTGGAGTTGTAAAAAGGTTGTTTCCCCCTCCTGTAGAAGTTACTATAGTTCCCGCTAAAAAACCTACAAAAAGAGGAACAAATATACTCATTTCTACACGAGATCTTTTAAAAATTTTATGTATAGGAAGATATAACATCCATCTCCTCATCATGAAAGTTTGCCTATACGATGGTTTGTTCTTTCCTATTCTTATAGAGTTCGTGCTTTGTCTAAGCATTATCACTCCAAAGATAAATAAAGTAGCTATATATACAAATACAAATTTTTGGAGAATAATCTCAGTTCCGTGAAATAATTTTAACGTTAGCCATTCGAATGCGGCACCAACTATTCCCCCAAGTAAAATATACATTGTTAGATAAAAATCGACATCTCTACTTCTTCTATATGATAAAAAGTTTGAAAAATTTGTTGCTGTTGCATGACATAATTGTGTTGAAACGGCTGTTAATGGTGGAATACCAAATTCCATCAAAAATGGGGTTATAACGACACCGCAACCAACTCCCAAAAATCCAGAGGCAATTCCTCCGAGTACTCCAGTGCCTAGTATCAAAAGTGGATTTAGTGATACTCCAGAAATTGGAAAAAAGATACTAAACACGAGATATTTGTTGTAAAAAACTCATCAATTAATAGTTCGTAATTATAACATGTGTATAGGCAAGTTACTATATAAAACTGATATGCAATCTAGACGAATATTGCATTATATTCCTTCTTCAACACCTGAGTAAATGCGAAAAAAACTTCCGCAAATTCTGGATATACAATTTAAAAAATCACCTGTTGCTAACTAGAGCGAGTATAAAAGTATTTTTTTGAAAAAAATACAATTTTGTATAGTTCTCGAAAACCCCATCATCCAATGCAATACCTTTAACTATTTTTATAAGCTAAAACATGGATAAGTATAGCATTCCAAATTTTATTTGGTATATAATAATCACAAAAGAATCTAGTAATTGTATTATATAATTATGAAATTAACAAATTGGTTCGGGGGGGTATTTATTATAGTATCTACTATTATTAGTTTATCTTTGTATTCATATACTGTGGGTGATAGTTGCCTTTCTACAGTTACGAACACTAAGATTGTTAGTAATTTAATAGGAAATATTGGGGCATATATTGCTGATATATTTACCTGTTGTTTTGGTTTTTTTACTTATATGATAGTATTGTTACTATTTATTTGGGGATGGAAGATAATTACAGACCGTATTCAGTATATAAAACGCAAAAGTATAATGGTAGTTTTATTTATTGTCTTGGGGACAATAGTTTTTACAGGTATTTCTTCGTATTTTGATTTTAAAATTAATTATTTAGCTGGGGGAATAGTTGGGTATATACTAACGAAACTAATATTCGTTGACATTATTAAAAATTTTTATATCAATATATCTCTTTTTTTTATAATCCTTTTTTCTTGGTTATTTGTTTCTAAAACGGTATTTTTTATTGATTTGCAGATATTAAAAAACAAAATTTCACGTATATTAAGTATATTTAGACTGCCTATTAAAAATAATAATAATTATTATATAAATAATCAAAATATAAATGAGATTGCAGCACCTTCAATTACAAATTCGAGAAATACACCAAATTCTAAGAAAAATACCATAAGCGACAGTTCTGGAAGCTATAATATTCCTCCGCATAATCTCCTCGATAAACCAAATATTAAAAACCTTAATATCCAACTTAGTAATGATAAAATAAATACTCTTTCAAATGAGCTTTGCAACGTTCTTGAAGAATTCGGGGTAAATGGAGAAATCATCAATGTTAAGCAGGGGCCTGTTGTTACTATGTTTGAGTTCAGGCCAGCGGCAGGAATCAAAACATCGCGTGTTATAAGCCTTGCAGATGATATAGCTCGTTCAATGAGTGCTGTTTCTGCGAGGATTTCTCTTATACCAGGACAAAACGCAATCGGTATAGAGCTTCCAAATAAGGTTAGGCAAACGGTATATTTCCTCGATCTTTTGACCTCTGAAAATTTTATGAATTTTAAAACGGGGATTCCATTAATTTTGGGCAAGGACATAAGCGGGAATCCGGTTATGGCAGATCTTACAAAGATGCCCCATCTTCTTGTTGCAGGCACAACTGGATCTGGGAAATCTGTCTCTATCAACGACATGATACTATCAATTCTTTTTAAATTCAGTCCAAACGAATGCAAACTCATTATGATTGATCCCAAAATGCTTGAACTATCTGTTTATGATGAAATTCCGCATCTTTTGACCCCGGTTGTAACGGAGCCTAAAAAGGCGATTTTTGCGTTAAAGTGGGCTGTTAGCGAGATGGAGAATAGATACCGGCAGATGTCTAAGCTTGGGGTTAGAAATATTGACGGCTTTAACAAAAAGCTTTCTGAATCTAGGGAGAAGGGAGATCTCTTAGTTAGAAAAGTGCAAACAGGGTTTGATCAAGACACAGGAAGGCCAATTTTTGAAACTCAACATCTTGATTTCAAGCCGATGCCGTATATAGTTATAATCGTTGATGAAATGGCTGATTTAATGCTTGTTGCTGGGAAAGACATTGAAGCTGCCGTACAAAGGCTTGCTCAAATGGCGCGTGCTGCTGGGATTCACCTTATCATGGCGACTCAACGCCCATCAGTGGATGTTATAACAGGGACTATCAAAGCGAATTTTCCAACCCGCATTAGTTTCCAGGTTACTTCCAAAATAGACAGCCGCACGATCCTTGGGGAGCAAGGAGCAGAACAACTTTTAGGACAGGGAGATATGCTTTATATGGTGGGAGGAGGGAGAATAACTCGTATTCATGGCCCATTCGTTAAAGATTTAGAGGTGGAGAGAATAGTTGAATTTGTAAAGGAACAGGGGGAACCTTCATATGTTGATATTATATCAGATATTCCTGAGGATTTTGGTTCTTCTTCTGGCGGAGAGAATGGTGGAACCGACGATATGTACAATAAAGCAATTGAAATAATACAAAATGACAAAAAAGTTTCGATTAGTTACCTACAACGTAAACTTAATATAGGATACAACAGGGCTGCCAAAATAATAGAAGAAATGGAAGAAAGAGGAGTTGTTTCTGCTCCATCTCACACAGGGAAAAGAGAAATTCTCGTTTAATCGCGAACAAAAATCTCAAAAGACATAATAGATTGTGTTATATACTCAATTCGCCTAACACTTAGATAAAAATAAAACTTCTCGTGCTCCACTGGATATGATTTTAGAAATTACCTCAGCTACGGCTCTTACTTACTCTCTATATTTAGAGCCATAGCTATTGTTCTAATTCTTTAAGGTTTTGTCCAAGTATATATACCACTGCTATCTGGAGTACTACCTGTCGTAAGAGTGCCCCATGCTCCTGAAATAGTGAAATTACTAGGAGGGTTAGGCATACCCTCTGCAGGTCTAAGAGTTATAGTCCTAAGCTTAGTGAGGAAGTTACTCTGATTAGCATTCATTTTCCACTGACCTGGTTTTCCTGAAATTGTTTCTGTACCTTTAAGATTTA
>JAIRWI010000025.1 GCA_031269095.1 Holosporales bacterium | reverse complement strand
CCAACTCCAGAATTGTTCAATCGGATTGAGATCAGGGGAATATGCTGGAAGGAATAAAACTATACATCCAGCATCCTTTGCCAACTTCTCAAGTTCCTTCCTCCTATGAAATCTTGCATTATCCATAACTATTACTCTCCCTTTTTCTATATTCTTTAACAACATATTCTCCATCCAATATTCAAAAAGTTCACTATTCATTGTTCCTGAATACTGAAGAGGGGCTACTATCTTTTTCATATTCTTTCCTGCAACTATGCTTGTTCTACTGCTCTACCATGTTCTCTGAATAGATACTCATCTATTCCACTTTCATCAACATATACTAAGTTGGTTAGAGGTTTGTTCTTCAAATGTCCAACCTCTAAATACTGTTTCACCCATCTCTTTATTGTTGTTATACCAACCTTAAAGATAGCCTTCGCCTCATTTTGAGTGTGCCCTTCTTTCAAGAAGTCAACTACTCTTTGTCTGTATTTTATATCGTATATCATAGATATCATTATAACTTCTCCTTAGGCTTTTGTCAACTAATTTAGGTATACTTTTAATCTCTGGATAACCATGACTCCGGCATGACCCAACCTGAATAGGAAGGAGTCATGGTTACTAGAAAAAAACTAATTCCCCCCCCCATTCGTCTTAAACTTTATGAACGTATACAATCCCTATGATCATGTTGTAGAGCAAAGAAGTTTGTTTTATGATATATTAGCGATGATTTATGGGATATGGCCAATAAGCCAAAGCGTAAAATGATCAGGTTTGAGTTTTTTAAGAGGGGAAAAGGCTATAAAGACGTTTTTGAAAAAATCGCTGCGAAGTGAACATATAAGATTCTTCAGGCTTTTTGCATTATATTGTTTAGCAACATTAGCTTGGATTTTTTTGAAGCCAAGTTCCGGGTTATCGGCAAATGCACTTCATATGATTATTATTTTCGTAACCTCTATGGCAGGTGTGATGTTGGACATTTGCTCTCCCGTAGCTTTTTTGTTTATGACAATGTTTGCTGCAAACATTACTGGCACCATCGATATAAAAGAGAGTTTTTCTGGATTTAGCAACGTTACTCCTTGGCTTCTTTTCCTGGTCCTTTCACTAGCAAAAACAGTAGCAAAAACAACTATTGGAACTAGATTAGCGCTTATCTTTACAAAGTTTTTTGGAAAAGGAATAATGGGACTTTCGTATAGCATCATACTAACCGAATTTTTCATAGCTCCAACCCTTCCAAGCAATACTGCCCGATCGGCAAATGTCGGCTTGCCATTGGTTACATCTCTTTCGCAGTACATATCATCGCATCTTGGAATTTCTGAAAAATCCATCGGATCATACCTTTCCCTATTGTACGCTTATAGCAATGCGATTTGCAGTTCTATGTTTGTTACAGCCATGATATCAAACACACTCATCCTTGAGGCAATGTCTTCAATAGGCATTGAAATAACTTGGTTGAAGTGGTTTAAATTCGCGGTTTTTCCAGGACTTATCATATTGTTGATACTTCCATTTATCTTAAAATTTACTTGCAATCTAAAAATAAACAACCTAGGAGACATACAGCTCCATGCAGCAAAAAATTATACAAATCTTGGGAAATTGACAGGAGAAGAAAAAATCATTATTTCGATGTTTATGGTAATGCTGTTAATGTGGATTTTTTCGGATTGCATCAATATATCAGTAACGGAAACGACACTACTTGGGGTTTGCATATTTATATTTTTAGGAATAATAGATGTAAAAGATATGCTTTCTGCTCACACTACTTTCACTCCAATGTTTATGATGGCCATACTGATCTCATACGTCAATTGTCTTGTCTCACTTGGGGCAATAGAATGGTTTACCAAAACTGTATCTGTTTCAATAAGCGGATTTTCTCCTGAAATTTCGCTGATATTTTTGTCGATAGTATACTTTTTCGCCCATTGTTTTTTTTCAGGAGAGACCTCCCAAATAATTGCTTTATATACTCCGTTTTTATTGATTGGCTCTTCATTTGAGATGGATAAACTTAGCATTGCAATGACTCTCGCTGTTTTTAGTACTATGTCTGATGTTTTAACGAATTATAATTGCCCGGGTGCTCTAACAATATTTTCAGCTGGATACATAACCTCTAAAAAATGGTTTTATTGCGGAATAATCGTTGCATTAATATCTATGACAGTTTGGTTCTCATATATATTCTTCTTAAGGTGATAGGAAAGCGCATAATTCTATTTTCAAATAGGACTCCCCATATAGTAAAAACATGCCAAATTTAGTGGATTTTTCAAAAAGTTTCTTACTCATACTTAATATACATTTGCTTATTCCAATTTCTGCTATTTTTTATATTTTTTCCAAGAACGAAGATAGGTATAAACAGCTCATCTACCTTTTGCTTTTGACGATGATGTATAACTCAATTTTAAAAGAATTGTTTAAATTTCCATTACCAGAAACTTGCCCTACCGGGGAATACGGCTTTCCGAGTGGACACATGAATTTCTTTTCCGTGTTTTATATATCATTTATCTCTTTTTATAAAAATTGGACTTCGAGATTCTTTTTGATTTTGATTTGGTGGACTACGGCAACTTGCATCGTTTTCGCCGGATATCACTATCCGAGAGACGTCTTGTTAACCCCTATTTTCTCTTTAATATTCCTCTTTTTATATAAAAAATATGAAGTAAGTTTTAATAAAAGAACTATAGATTTCACAATTTTATTTGCTTGCATGATACTCTTCTTTTTGAATTACGTTATATCAGAAAGGATTCAGTATCATATTTCTTTAGCTTTCCAAGCAATACTAGGAGTTTGGATTTCCTCATTCATATCAGAAAGGTTTAAATGGAGATCGTATTTCGCAAAAATTGGATTTTTTGTAATTATATTATTTTTACTTTTCTTCGCAATGTATACCTTTACCATTTGGCTAGGTATTGTAAATTTAAAATTCTTCTTTGCATTCTGCTCACTTCCATTATTAAGATTGCTTGCTCAATTCTTTTTCAATAAAAACCATTTTAATTAAAAAGGATTAATGAGGTATGCAAATTTAGATAAATATGATACTTATAGACCACATCAAGGTTTAAAAGGAGCTACAGCAATGGGGTATATTAAGGGAGTTCAAGAGACCTCCTTTTTCTCTCATAACATGTGAACGCAGACAGCCTCATAATTGTTGTATTCCTGTGCATAAATTTATGTTACCATTAAGATAGGTTTTCTGTGCGTATCTGGAAGAGTATGGAATTGAAGTCTGTTGTCCTCATGGTGGGATTCTTCTTGCTTGCAGCGGTTGGATATAAGGGGATTTCGGTTATAAGAGAAGGCCGCATGATTATCCGAACAAACGGGGTTTCGACTAGACA